>NZ_JBHXNW010000109.1:18922-23242 GCF_042717365.1 Streptomyces sp. NPDC058534 | reverse complement strand
GCCGAGATCATCGCCTCCTTCCCCGACCTCGGCATCGGCCTGGGGCAGTTGCTGGAGAACGGCCGCAACGCCAGCGACATGGCCATGGTCTTCGAAGCCATCCTGCTCATCCTGATCGTCGGTATCGCCATCGACCTGCTGATCTTCAGCCCGCTGGAGCGGTGGGTGCTGCGCAGCCGCGGTCTCCTGGTGAAGAGCTGAGGTACGCCATGTCCGCACCGGTCCTCCTGGTCATCGCCCACGGCAGCCGCGACCCGCGGCACGCCGCGACCGTGCACGCCCTGGTCCGCCGGGTCAGGGCGCTGCGCCCCGACGTACGGGTGGAGACCGGCTTCCTCGACTTCAACGTGCCCTCCGTGCCGGGCGTGCTGGAATCCCTGGCGACGGAGGGGGTGCGGGACGTGGTGGCGCTGCCGCTGCTGCTGACCCGCGCCTTCCACGCCAAGGCGGACATCCCGGCGGTCCTGGCGGACGCCTCGCCGCGGCTCAGGATCCGGCAGGCGGAGGTGCTCGGCCCCTCGCCGCTGCTGCTGGCGGCGCTGGAGCGGCGGCTGTACGAGGCGGGCCTCACGCCCGCCGACAAGTCCTCGACCGGGGTCGTCCTGGCCTCGGCGGGGTCCTCCGACCCGGAGGCGATCGCAGTGATCGCAGAAATCGCGCGGGAGTGGCGGCGCTCCGGTTGGTGCGCCGTGCGGCCTGCGTTCGCCTCCGCATCCCTCCCCCGCACCGAGGACGCCGTACGGGAGCTGCGCGCGCTGGGCTGCGCACGCGTCGCCGTCGCCCCGTACGTCCTCGCGCCCGGCCGCCTGCCGGACCGGATCGCGCGGGGCGCGGCCGGGGCGGACGTACTGGCGGACGTCCTCGGCCCCTCCCCGGAGGTGGCGCGGGTGCTCCTTGAGCGGTACGACGCGGCGCGGACGCCGGTACTGGCGGCGGTCGGGGCCTGAGGCCAGGGCCGGGCGCCCGGCGCTAGGACCCGGTCAGCTCCACGAGTTTGACGACGGTGTTCCAGTTGCGGGTGGTCGCGACCACGCCCTTGTTCACGCGGGGCCGCGCGAGGGCATCGGCGAGCTTGGAGCGGCCGAGGCCGTCCGGCGCGTAGAGGTAGAGGGCGCGGTCGCCGAGGCGGAACTCCTCCGGGAGGAAGGCCGGCGCGTCGACCGTGGTGAAGCGCTCCGCGTCCACGGGGGCGGAGAAGTAGGTGACGTGCAGCTGCTTGGCCTCCAGTTCGGCGGCCGGGAACGGGCACGCCTCGGCGACGGCCTTCAGATAGGCGTGGTCGCGCACGATCACGTCCACCGCGAAGCCGAAGCGCTTCTCGATGGCCCCCGCCAACTCGGCGGCCAGGGACTCCTCGTCCCCGTGGGCGGCGGCGAAGACGGCCTGTCCGCTCTGGAGATGGGTGCGTACGGCGTCGTGGCCGAGGTCCGTCAGGAGCGCGCGCAGGTCGGCCATCGGGAGCTTCCTCGCCCCGCCGACATTGATCCCGCGCAGCAGCGCCGCGTACATCGTCGTCATGGGCACACCATAGAACGGCCGTCGTGCCCCGTGGGGGCGGGCACGACGGCCGGGTCCGCGCGGCGGCGGACGTGCGCGCCACTCTCGCCGATGCGGTGTGCGGGGTTCAACCACTACACGCACCTGTACACACACCTGTGACTTAAACAACAGGTCTGCGAAAGGGTTCCGGCGCGATCCGGCGCTCCCTGGCTCCCTGACCCCACGCCCCGGCGACCCCGGTAGATGTAAGGGACCGGGGTCCTCCTCAGCGGTGAGACACGGCGGTCCGGAGGGATGACCCGCCGCCGCGACACGTCACCAAAGAGCACGACGCGGCGTTCTTACGCGGGCCATACCTTCGAAACGCAAGGGGACGGCAGGGGGCCGTCGCCGCTCACCAGGGGGCAGGCCGGTCATGCGGAACCGAGACACACGGGTGCGGGGCATAGCCGCGCGGGCCGGCGGCTGGAGCGCCAGACACCGATGGGCCGCCGTCGGCATCTGGGTCCTGTTCGTCGTCCTCGCGATGGGGCTCGGGTCGGCGGCCGGCCGGGTCGACGTCAAGGACAGCGACCAGATGGGCGGCGAGACGCACACCGCCGCGCAGATCGTCGAGGACGCCGGGATCGAGGAACCGGCCGGTGAGTCCGTCCTCATCCAGGCGAAGGACGGCGGCCTCAAGGCGACGGACGCCGAGTTCCGCGCCGCGGTCACCGCGGTCGTCACGGCGGTGGAGGGGACCGGGCAGGTCACGGGGGTGACCACCCCGTACGAGGCCGAGACGATCTCGAAGGACGGCCGCAGCGCGCTGGTGCGGTTCGACATGCGCGGCGAGGCGGACACCGCGGGCGACCGGGTCGAGCCGGTGCTGAACGCCGTCGCGGACGTCCAGAAGGAGCACCAGTCGCTGCGGATCGAGGAGATCGGCGGCGCCAGCATGATGAAGACGTTCGACGACGCGTTCGGCGACGACTTCAAGAAGGCCGAGTACTCGGCGGTGCCGGTGGCGCTCGGCATCCTCCTCGTCGCGTTCGGGGCGCTGGTGGCGGCGCTGGTGCCGGTGGCGCTGGCGATCACCGCGATCATCGCGACGATGGGTCTGATGGCCCTGGTCAGCCACTTCCAGCCGATGAGCGAGACCGCCAACTCCGTGATGCTGCTGGTCGGTCTGGCCGTCGGCGTCGACTACTGCCTGTTCTACCTGCGCCGTGAGCGCGAGGAGCGCGCCGCGGGCCGGGACGCGCAGACCGCGCTCAGGATCGCCGCCGCCACCAGTGGCCGGGCGATCGTCGTCTCCGGTGTCACGGTGTGCGTGGCGATGGCGGGCATGCTGTTCACCGGCATCGCCGAGTTCGAGGCGATGGGCCTGGCCTCGCTGATGGTGGTCGCGGTCGCCATGGTCGGCTCGGTGACGGTGCTGCCCGCGCTGCTGTCCCTGCTGGGCGACCGGGTCGAGAAGGGCCGCCTGCCGTTCCTGCGCCGGCGCCGCAAGGGCGGCACCTCCGAGGGCAGCCGGTTCTGGACCGCGGTCCTGAACCGCGTCCTGGCCAAGCCGCTGCTCGCCGCCGTGGTGGCCACCGGCGCGCTGCTGGCCGTCGCCGCGCCGGCGATCGGCATGAAGACGGAGAACCTCACGCTGGACCAGGAGTTCGGCGACTCGCTGCCGATCGTGCAGACGTACAACCGGGTCAACGAGGCCTTCCCGGGCGGGTCGGACCCGGCCGAGGTGGTCGTGAAGGCCGACGACATCAACGCACCGGAGGTGCGGGCCGCGCTCGCCGACTTCCGTGAGCGGGCGGTGAGTTCGGGTGCCTCGCGGGGACCGGTCGACGTCACGATGCACGACGAGCAGAACGTCGCCCTGGTCTACGTCCCGCTGGTCGGCGGCTCCGACCAGGACAAGGCGGGCGAGAGCCTCGTCAAGCTGCGGGACGAGGTGCGGCCGGCCACGCTGGGCAAGGTCGACGGCGTCGAGGCGCCGATCACCGGTCAGGTCGCCGGATCGAAGGACTTCAACGACCAGTTGGTCGGCTCGGTCCTGCCGGTCTTCGTGTTCGTGGTGGTCTTCGCCTTCCTGCTGATGCTGCTGTCCTTCCGCTCGCTGACCGTCGCGCTCACCTCGATCGTGCTGAACCTGCTGTCGGTGGGCGCCGCCTACGGCATCCTGGTCGCCGTCTTCCAGCACGGCTGGGGCGCTTCGCTGGTGGGCGCGGAGGGCGTGGGCGCCATCATCACGTGGCTGCCGCTGTTCCTCTTCGTGATCCTGTTCGGCCTGTCGATGGACTACCACGTGTTCGTGGTCTCGCGGATCCGTGAGGCGCGGCTGCGCGGGCGGAGCACGGCGGACGCGATCCGGCACGGGGTGGTCACCACGGCGGGGGTCGTCACCAGTGCCGCCGTCATCATGGTCGCGGTGTTCGCCATCTTCGGGACGCTGTCCATGCAGTCCATGAAGCAGATGGGCGTGGGCCTGGCGGCGGCAGTGCTGATCGACGCGACGATCATCCGGGGTGTCCTGCTGCCGGCCGTGATGTCCCTGCTCGGTGAGCGCAACTGGTACCTGCCGAAGTGGCTGCACCGGCTGCCGGACCTCACCCACGACGAGGCTCCCGAGGCGATCGCTCCGGCGGCCCGGGACGACGAGGGCGAGCGCGGGGAGCGGGGTGAGCGGGTGGAGGTCTGACCGGCCACCGCTGCCGCGGGGCCCGCCCCGTCTCTGCTGAAACGCCGGGGGCCCCCGCGCCGCTGCCGGGGGCGGGGACGCCCACGCGGCGGGCCGTCGCTCCGCCGAATAGTAGGCCGCCCCCCCCGGCCCGCCCA
>NZ_JBHXNW010000109.1:0-18912 GCF_042717365.1 Streptomyces sp. NPDC058534 | reverse complement strand
CGGGGGGGGGGGGGGGGGGGGGGGGGGGGGGGGGGGTGCGGCCCCCCCCCCCCCGCGCGGGGGGGCCCCCGGCGCTCCCCCCCCCCCCGGCGGGCCCCCGCGGCGCCTGTGCCGGGTGCGGTCAGGCCCTCGCGGCGGCCAGTCGCTCCTCGATCAGGTCGGCGGCCCGCCGGGTGCCGCCCTCGTGGGCCATCCGCCCCTGGATCTCCTTGAGGCGCCGGGCCACCTCCGGGTCGTCGACCAGGGCGAGAGCGGCGGTGCGCAGCGCTTCGGCGGTGGCCTCCTCGGTGGCGAGCTGCCGGGCGACACCGAGCCCCTGGAGCATGCCGGCGTTGCCGAACTGGTCCGCGGCCTGCGGTACGGCGATCATCGGCGTGGCGGTCGCCAGGCCCTCCTGGCTGCCGCCGGCGCCCGCGTGGGTGACGAACAGGTCGGCCTGCTGGAGGATGGCCAACTGCGGCACCCAGGACCGCACTTCCACGTTGTCCGGCACCTCGCCCAGCTCGGCCGGGTCGACGTGCCGGCCGATCTGGAGCACCGTGTGCCAGCCGGGCAGCTCACCGAAGGCCTTGACGCACTCCCGGTAGAAACCCGGCTGCTTGGTGAAGGCGGACCCGAGGGAGACCAGCGCGACCTTCTCCGCACTCCCGGGGCGCGTCCAGTCACCCTCTGCGGTGCGGTCGCCCTGGCAGGCGCCGACGAAGGTGTACGTCTTCTCGTCGACCCGCTCGGCGTTGGGCTGGAGGGCCTTGGGGATCAGCACCAGGGAGCGCTCGGGGCGGCCGACGAAGGGGTCGGGGTGCGTGGTGATCCCGTTCTCGTCCAGCCAGGCGTGGAAGCGGGCGTAGTACGCCTGGCCGCGCTCGGTCTTCAGCGGCTCCTCCCACATCGGCTCGCCGACCTCCTGCTCGTACCCCTCCCAGGCGACCATGCAGGGCGAGAGGGAGACCACGGGCACGTCCCAGCGGTGGCCGAGGACGCGGGCGGTGTAGGAGGCGATGTCGTGCAGGACGAGGTCCGGTTCGTCCCCCTCGTACGCCTCGGCGAGCTGCGGGAGCGACTGGATGGCGTCGTCCAGGAACGGCTCCACGTTGTCCAGCAGGGTGCTCCCCCATGCCTCCGGGTCGGCGTCGGGGCCGGGCAGCGTGCTGTTCCAGAGCTTGGGTTCGGCCCCCGCCCCGGCGACCTTCTCCGCGAGGAGCGGCGGGATCGCGTACGTCACCCGGTGCCCTCGCGCGACAAGCTCGCGGATCACCTCCAGGCTGGGGTTCACGTGGCCGTAGGCGGCGATGGAGAACATGGCGATGTGCGCGGGACTGGTCATGCGTCGACCGTACGCGAGACGAGACGTCTCGTGCAAGTTCTCGTGCGAGTCTTTTCGGATCATGCCGTCAGCTCCTCGTGCAGCCGCAGCCACGCCGCGGGCGGGACCTCGCCGACGAGCACGCGCGGGTCGAGCCGCGCGGCCCGGAACGCGGCGTCCACGCGCCGCCCGGGGCGGGCCCGCCGCAGGGACGCGTGCAGCGAGCCGCCGACCCCCGAGAAGCCCAGCTCGACCAGGTCGTCCCAGCTCCGGCGGGCGGCGGCGCCGGTGAGCAGCGGGGTGGGCCGGCGTTCGAGGCGGAGGATCCCGGCGTCGACGCGCGGCGCCGGGCGGAAGCGGTACCGGCCCACCCTGCCCACCAGACGCCACTCGTGGCAGGGCCAGGTCCGGACCGTGAGCAGGGTCCAGCGGCCGTAGTCACCGGTGCGCTTGCGGGCGTACTCCAGCTGCGTGATCAGGGTGGCGTCGGTGAGGCCGGGGGCGGTGAGGCACCAGTCGACGATGGCGGCGGTGCGCGAGAAGGGCACGTTCCCGGCGACGGCGAACGGGGTGCGCGGCGGCCGCGCGGCGAGGAAGTCACCGGCGACGACGCGGACGTGGGGGGTGTGCGCGAAGCGGGCGCGGAGGCCCGGCAGGAGCCCGGGGTCGATCTCGTAGGCGCGCAGTTCCCGGCTGCGGCGGGCCAGCGGCTCGGTGAGGGCGCCCTGGCCGGCGCCCACTTCGAGCAGGAGGGGAGGGTGCCGGGTGTCAGGGGCGGCGAGCCGGGCTACGCGTTCGGCGGTGGCGCGGTCGGCGAGGAAGTTCTGCGAGAGCGTGCGGGCACGCTGGGTGGGGCGGGCCATGGCCTGCGGTCCTTTGTCTTCCGTGAAAAGGGGAAAGGGCAGCCGAAGGCCCTGACCGGAAGACGAAGGCGAAATGAGAACGCGGAGGCTCAGCCCCGCCGCGGGTGAGTGACGTGCTCAGCGGTGACGTAAGTCAGCGGTGACGTGGGTCAGCGGCGGGGGGACCCCGGGCCGGTCAGGGCTCCGGGGCCACGACGCATCCTGATGGAGTACGTGCAGCCCCGGCCGAGACCGGAGTTGAAGATCGCGTTGAAAGCTGCCACAGAGGTGACGCTAGGCGGCCGCGCGCCGGGCGGGCAACGGGTTTTCGGCGCGGGCCCCCGAGCGCGGGCCGCCGAGCGGGGCCGCCGGCCGCGCGGTCAGCGCTGGTAGCGGGCGAGTACGAGGTTGCCGTCCTCCTCCAGTCTCTCGCGCAGCTCGTCCATGCCGATCGCGCCGCTGTAGTACTCCTGGAGCGCGGGGGTGGCCACCTTGTCCTTCCACTCGGCGTAGCCCCGGACGGACTGTGCGGGCGCCGAGCGCAGGTGGCCGGCGAGCGCGGTGCCGGTGGCCCAGCCCCGCTCGGCCGTGTGCAGGGCGGGGTCCTTGAGTGCCTGGCGCCCGGTGGGCAGCATCCAGTCGCCGAGGGCCAGGCGCACCATGTTGTCCGGCTGGAGGAGGAAGTCGAGGAAGGCGGCTGCCTCCTTCTTGTGCGGGGTGTCCTCGGCGATCGACAGGGTCTGCGGGCTGACGCCCTGGGTGAGCCCGTCGGTGCCCGCGGGGGCGGGCAGTACCTGCCAGTCGAAGCCCTCCGGGGCCTGCTGCTCGATCTGCTGGCGGTAGGAGAAGCCGAGGGGCACCATCGCGTACTTGCCCGCGAAGAAGCCGGGCAGGGTGTCGGAGCCGCCGCTGCCCAGGGTGTCGGACGAGGCGCTGTGGTCCGTTTCGACCTGGTCGTGGATGGTGCGGGGCACCACCTGGTCGCCCTCCTCGAAGCGGACGGTGACCTTTCCGTCCGCGTCCCGGTGGAACATCCGCCCGCCGTTGGACAGGGAGAGGTTGAGCGTCGCGGAGACGGGCTCCTTGAGGGGCCATGCCACCCCGTATCTGCCGTCGCCGCTCAGCCGCTTCGTGACCTGCCGGAACTCCGCCCAGGTCCAGGGGTGTTCGGGCGTGGGAATCCGGACGTCCGACTCTCGCAGCAGGTCGGCGTTGGCGATCAGCACCCGGGGTTCCTGGAGGAACGGCACGCCGTAGACCCCGTCGCCGAAGGTGACCGACTCCCAACTGCGCTCGGGGATATCCGACTTCAGCCGATCCGGCAGCAGCTCGGTCAGGTCGGCGAGGTAGCCGCCGTAGGCGAAGTCGGCGAGGTCGTCGGAGGCGTCGTGGATGATGTCGGGCGCCTCGCCGCCCTCGAAGGAGGTGAGGAGCTGGTCGTGGACGCTGTCCCAGCTGCCCTGGACGTACTCGACGCGTACGTCCGGGTGGGCGGCGTTCCACTCCCGGACCAGTTCCTTGTTGGCCTCGACCGACTCCTCCTGCCAGGCCAGGGACTGGAAGCGCAGGGTGATGCGGCCGTCGTCGGCGTCACCGCCGCCCGAGGTGCAGCCGGCGAGCAGCAGGGCGAGGGCGACGAGCAGGGTCGCGGTGCGGGTGCGCATCAGCTCTTCACCGCCCCGGCGAGCATGCCGCCCGTGATCCGCCGCTGGATCAGCGCGAAGATCACCAGCGAGGGCAGCGTCGCGAGGAAGGCCGCCGCGGCCAGCGGGCCGAGGTCGGCGACGCCCTCGGCGCCGATGAAGTGGGTCAGGATCACCGGCAGCGTCTGCTTCTCCGGTGTCTTCAGCAGCACCAGCGCGAAGAAGAACTCGTTCCACGCGGTGATGAACGCGAACAGGGCCGTCGCCACGATCCCGGGCGCGAGCAGCGGCGCGGTCACCGAGACCAGCGTCCGCAGCCGCCCGGCGCCGTCGACCGCGGCCGCCTCCTCCAGCTCGGCCGGTACGGCGCGGACGTACCCGGCGAGCATCCACAGCGCGAACGGCAGCGACCACACGACGTACACCATCACAAGGCCGGGAACGGAGTTGATCAGTCCGAGGTTCTTCAGGACCAGGAAGAGCGGGATGATCAGCAGGACGAAGGGGAAGGCCTGGCTGACCACGACCCACCCGGTGGCCGCCCTGGCGAGCCGGCCGCGGCGGCGGGCCATGACGTACGCCATCGGAGTGGCGATCACCACGGCGACCACCGCGGCGCCGAGCGCGGCGAGCAGGGAGTTGAGCGCGGCCTGCAGCAGGGGCTGCTCGTCGAAGGCCTGCCGGAAGTTGTCGAGGGTGGGGTTCTCCGGGATCCAGGTGGGGTGCAGACTGCCCAGCTCGCGTGGCGGTTTGAACGCGGTGGAGATCAGCCAGAGGAACGGGAAGGCCAGGAAGACGAGATACGCGAGCAGCGCGGCGTACTGGCCGACGCGGGCCGTGGTCGAGGTCCTCACGCCTGGTCACCTCCCTTGAGTCCGCCCTTGAGCCGGCCGACGAGGAAGACGGCCAGCAGGATCGAGATCGCGGCCACCATGACGCAGCCCATCGCCGCCGCGTAACCGAACTGCCCGTACCGGAAGGCCTCTTCGTAGGCGAAGAGCATGGGCAGCCGGGTGCGGCCGCCCGGGCCCCCGTTGGTCAGCACGTAGACCAGGGCGAAGGAGTTGAAGTTCCAGATGAGGTTGAGCGCGGTGATGGCGAGAGCGATTGGTCTGAGGGCGGGCCAGGTGACCGTGCGGAAGCGGCGCCACGCTCCGGCGCCGTCGACCGCGGCGGCCTCGTGCAGCTCGCGCGGGGTGTTCTGGAGCCCGGCGAGCAGCGCCACCGTCGTCTGCGGCATGCCGGCCCAGACGCCGACGACGATGACGGCGGGCAGGGCGGTGCCGAGGCCGCTGAGCCAGTCGTGTCCGCCTCCGAGGCCGAGGTCGCGCAGCGTCTCGTTGAGGATGCCCGCGTCCGTGTTGTAGACCAGCCGCCACATGACGCCTACGACGACCTCGGGCATGGCCCAGGGGATGATCGCGAGGGCGCGGGCCAGCCAGCGCAGGCGGAGGTTCTGGTTGAGCAGCAGGGCGAGACCGAGTGCGAGCAGGAACTGCGGCACCGTCACCCCGACCGCCCAGACGAGTCCGATCCGGAAGGACTCCCAGAACAGCGTGTCGTGCAGCAGGTCCTGGAAGTTCAGCGTGCCGATCCACCGGGTGGGCTCGGTGCGGCCGGACTGGGCGTCGGTGAACGCCAGCAGGATGCCGTAGAGCAGCGGTCCGACGCTGAGCACCAGGATGGGGATCAGCGCGGGCAGCACGAGGAACCAGGCACCGTGGTCCGGCCCGCGCCGTCCCCGCTCCTTGCCGGGCGCAGGACGCGCCGGTCTCCTCGACTCGGTCATCAATGTCACGCAATCAGCCCCTTTGCGCTGCTCGGACGGGCCTCGTCATGGTCGTGAAGTGACCGCGCCCCGTCAAGAGCCCGCGCATCCGCCCCCACCTGTGTGAATGCGACACTGGCCGACGGACGGCGGGAACCCGGCGGACATGACGGACACGGAGGCGTACGACGATGGACGAGGCACGGGCCCGGGAGGTGCTGGCCGGGGCGGGCGTACTGCCCCGCCCGACTCAGGCGCGGCTGCTGGCCCTCGGCGAGAACGCGGTGTTCGCCGCCGGTGACCTCGCGGTCAAGGTGGGCCGGGACGCGGAACTCCTCGACCGGGCGCGCCGGGAACTGGCCGTCGCCCTCTGGCTGGAGGAGGCCGGCGTGCCGGCGGTGCGGGCGGCCCGTCCGACGGCGCTGTTCGTCGACGGGCACCCGGTGACGGTGTGGCGGCGGCTGCCCGAGCCGGTGCGGCCCGCCGAACCGCGGGACGTGGCCGTGCTGCTGCGGCTGGTCCACGGACTGACCCTCCCCTCCTCTTTCGAACTGCCGCCCCGCGAGCTGCTGGGCGGTGTGGAGCGCTGGCTGCGGCTCGCGGGTGACGTGATCGACCCGGCGGACGCCGCGTATCTGCGCGAGCGCCGGGACGGATTCGCGTCGGCCGCCGCCGCGCTCACCCCGCATCTGACGCCGGGCCCGATCCACGGCGACGCGCTGCCCCGCAATGTGCACGTCGGTCCGGACGGGCCGGTCCTGGTCGACCTGGAGACCTTCTCCGCCGACCTGCGCGAGCACGATCTGGTGGTGCTGGCGCTCAGCCGGGACCGCTACGGGCTGCCCGCCGAGGCGTACGACGCCTTCACGGCCACCTACGGCTGGGACGTGCGCGAGTGGGACGGCTGTGCGGTGCTGCGCGGCGCCCGGGAGACCGCCAGTTGCGCATGGGTGGCCCAGCACGCGCCGAGCAATCCGAAGGCGCTGGCCGAGTTCGAGCGCAGGGTGGCGTCGCTGCGGGACGGGGATCCGACGGTGCGCTGGTACCCCTTCTGACCGTCCCGGGTGGCCGCCCGGCCGTCCGGCTCCCCGCCTGGTCAGACCCGCTCGTCGGCCGGCTCGCGCAGGGGCCACGTCGCGTCGACGACGGCCGTGGCGTCGCCCTTGCGGCGCAGGAAGCTCTGGAAGTCCGCCGCCCACTCGGCGTACCACTCGACCTGGCGGTGGTGCAGGTCCGCCGGGCCGAGGGCCGCTACCTTGGGGTGGCGCTCGGCTATCGCGCAGGCCAGCCGTGCCGCGGCGAGGGCGTCGGCGGTGGCGTCGTGGGCGGCGTCGAGCGGGACGCCGTACTCCCGGCAGACCGCTTCGAGGTTGCGCTTGCCCCTGCGGTAGCGGTCGACGGAACGGTCGATGGTGTACGGGTCGATGACCGGGGCGGGGTCCGCGCCGCCCAGGCGGTCGCGCAGGGACGGCAGTCCGTGGCGCCGCAGTTCGGCGGCGAGCAGGGTGAGGTCGAAGGCCGCGTTGTAGGCGACGACCGGGACGCCGGTGCGCCAGTGGTCGGTGAGTACGGCGGCGATGGCGTCCGCGACCTGGTCGGCGGGCCGGCCCTCGGCGGCGGCCCGCTCACTGCTGATGCCGTGCACCGCGACCGCCTCGGCCGGGATCTCCACGCCCGGGTCGGCCAGCCACTCCCGGCGGCCCTGCGGCTCCCCGCCCCTGACCTCGATCACGGCCCCCGTGACGATGCGCGCCTCGCGCGGATCGGTGCCCGTCGTCTCCAGGTCGAAGCCGATCAGCAGCTCCCGGTGCCAGCCCATGGGCGGTCCCCCTTCTTGGTGGTGCGTTCCCCCAGTGGTCTCCACCTTCGCACGGGCCACTGACAATCAGAGGATCGCATTCCGCTTACCCCCGTTCCGGAGCCCGGCCGGACCCCGGACCGACACCCGACAGGACCTTCACGACACCGGCCGCGAATCCGCCCACATCAGCTCGAACTCCTCACGGTAGGTGGGGAAGAGTCCGCCTTCGTCGATTTCGTCCGCCTTCACCACCCTGCCGCCGCCCCGTCCGTTGCGCAGGACGAGGACCGGTGCCTCCATCCCCCGCGTCCGGCGCAGATAGGACTGCACGACCGCGATGCCGTCGGCGCCGTCCCCGTCGACGAGATAGGCGGTGAAGCGGGGCGTCTCGTCGAAGACCTGGATCTCGAACGCCCCCGGATCCCGCAGCCGGGCGCGCACCCGGCGCATGTGCAGGATGTTCATCTCCACGGCCCGGCTCAGCTCGCCCCGCTTGATGCCCAGTTCGCGCTCGCGGCGCTTGATCGCGCTGGAGGCCGGGTTCAGGAAGAGCAGCCGCATCCGGCCGCCGGACTCGGCCAGCCGCAGCAGACGGCGGCCGGAGAAGTTCTGCACGAGCAGGTTGAGGCCGATGCCGAGGGCGTCCACGCGACGGGCGCCGCCGAACAGGTCCTCGGCCGGGAACTGGCGCAGCAGCCGCACCCGGTCCGAGTGGACGGCGACGACGTCGGCGTAGCGGTCGCCGACCAGGTCCTCCACCGCGTCCACCGGCAGCCGGCGCGCGGACGGCACGTCGCCGCCCGCGCCCAGGACCTCCAGGAGCCGCGCCGAGGCCCGCTCGGCCTGGCTCAGCACCGCCTCGGACAGCGCCCGGTTGCGGGAGACGACGTTGCGGGTGACCTCCAGCTCGTCCAGGGCGAGTTCGACGTCCCGGCGCTCGTCCACGTAGGGCTCGAAGCAGGGCCAGTGCTGCACCATCAGCTCGCGCAGCTGGGGCAGGGTGAGGAAGCTGAGGACGTTGTCGTCGGCCGGGTCCAGCAGGTAGCCCTTGCGGCGGCTGACCTCGCGGACGGCGACGGCGCGCTGGACCCACTCCTGGCCGGCGGGTCCGGCCGCGGCGACCACCCAGTCGTCGCCGTGGACGGGCTCGTAGATCGGCCGGAGGACGGCCGCCACGACCGCGCGCAGCCGCTGTTCGACGAGGTTGAGCCAGATGTAGGCGCGGCCGGCCCGCTGGGCGCGGGTGCGCACCTCGCGCCAGGCGCCGCCGTCCCAGTCCAGTTCCGGACCGATCGCGCCCGCGCTCATCGGCCGCGCCAGGGACACCGCACCGGGCGGGACGTCCGTGGAGTTCTCCTGGTGACCGTCGTCACCAGGAGGCAGCTCCAGCCCTCCCGAGCCCACCCGTGTACCGCCTTCCGCTCCCCCGGACGCTTCCCGGGGACACCCCGTCCCAACGATCAAGGAAGGGTACTCCGGGAGCGGTCCGCGGTGCAGCCCGATGGACGGGCCGGTTTTCCCAACGTCCTTGATCCACCGGCCCGTTCCGGGTCGCGCCCCACCGGCGAGTGAGCGGAGTCATAGCGGTGACGTGGCCGGGTACGGGGAAGACTTCCCCGCGCCCGTCCCGCGGCGTGTGTGGAGCAGAACGCCGAAGGGTGGGTAGGGAGACGTACGTGCTAGGTGGTCGCCTCACTTTCGGGGAGACTCGCAGCCAAGGCGTCCGCACCGGCGCCCCACACCTGAAAGAGTCGTGTTCATGCAGGTCTGGCCTGGAGAGGCGTATCCACTGGGTGCCACGTACGACGGCGCCGGCACCAACTTCGCGGTCTTCACGGAGGCCGCCGACCGAGCAGAGCTGTGTCTGCTGCACGACGACGGCTCGGAGACCGCCGTCGAGCTGCGGGAGAGCGACGCGTTCGTCCGGCACGCGTACCTGCCGGGCGTGATGCCGGGGCAGCGGTACGGCTACCGCGCGCACGGCCCGTACGCCCCGGAGCACGGGCAGCGCTGCAACAGCGCCAAGCTGCTCCTCGATCCGTACGCGCGTGCGATCAGCGGCGCGGTGCAGTGGGGGGAGGAGGTCTACGGCTACCACTTCGGCGAGCCCGAACGGCGCAACGACCTCGACTCGGCGCCGCACACGATGACGTCGGTCGTGGTCAACCCGTACTTCGACTGGGGCGACGACCGGCGCCCCCGGACGGAGTACCACCACACGGTGATCTACGAGGCCCACGTGAAGGGCCTGACCATGCGTCACCCGGGCCTGCCCGAGGAGCTGCGCGGCACCTACGCCGCCCTCGCGCACCCGGCGCTGATCGAGCACCTCACCGAGCTGGGGGTGACCGCGCTGGAGCTGATGCCGGTGCACCAGTTCGTCAACGACCACCGCCTGGTGGACATGGGGCTGAACAACTACTGGGGCTACAACACGGTCGGCTTCTTCGCCCCGCACAACGCGTACGCCTCCTGGGGCGACCGCGGCCAGCAGGTGCTGGAGTTCAAGTCGGCGGTCAAGGCGCTGCACGAGGCCGGGATCGAGGTGATCCTGGACGTGGTCTACAACCACACCGCCGAGGGCAACCACCTGGGCCCGACGCTGTCCTTCAAGGGCCTCGACAACGCCTCGTACTACCGGCTGACCGACGATCCCCGCTACTACATGGACACCACGGGGACCGGGAACTCGCTGCTGATGCGGTCCCCGCACGTACTCCAGATGATCATGGATTCGCTGCGGTACTGGGTCACCGAGATGCACGTCGACGGCTTCCGCTTCGACCTCGCGGCCACCCTGGCCCGGCAGTTCCACGAGGTGGACCGGCTGTCGTCGTTCTTCGACCTGGTGCAGCAGGACCCCGTGGTCTCGCAGGTGAAGCTGATCGCCGAGCCCTGGGACGTGGGCGAGGGCGGCTACCAGGTGGGCAATTTCCCGCCGCTGTGGACCGAGTGGAACGGCAAGTACCGGGACACGGTGCGCGACCTGTGGCGCGGCGAGCAGCGCACGCTCGCGGAGTTCGCCTCCCGGCTGACCGGTTCCTCCGACCTCTACCAGGACGACGGGCGCCGCCCGCTCGCCTCGATCAACTTCGTGACCTGCCACGACGGTTTCACCCTGCACGACATGGTGGCGTACAACGACAAGCGCAACCAGGCCAACGGCGAGGAGAACCGGGACGGCGAGAGCCACAACCGCTCCTGGAACTGCGGCGTCGAGGGCGACACCGACGACCCGGCGGTCCTGGAGCTGCGGGCGCGGCAGATGCGCAACTTCACGGCCACCCTGCTGCTCTCCCAGGGCGTCCCGATGATCAGCCACGGCGACGAGTTCGCCCGCACCCAGCGGGGCAACAACAACGCCTACTGCCAGGACAACGAACTGGCCTGGGTGGACTGGCCGGACGGCGAGGAGGCCGCCTCCGAACTGCTGGAGTTCACGCGGTCGATGGTGTGGCTGCGCAAGGACCACCCGGTCTTCCGCAGGCGCCGCTTCTTCCACGGGCGCCCCGTGGAGGGCACCCGCGACGAGCTGTCGGACATCGCCTGGTTCACGCCGGAGGGCGCGGACATGACGCAGCGGGACTGGAACTCCGCGCGGGCGTCGGCGCTGACCGTGTTCCTGAACGGCAACGCGATCTCCGAGCCCGGTCCGCGCGGGGAACGCGTCGCCGACGACTCGTTCCTGCTGATGTTCAACGCCTCGCCCAAGACGCTGGACTTCGTGGTGCCGGTGGACCACGGCCGGCAGTGGGAGGTGGTCGTCGACACCGCCCTCCCGGAGGGGGTGCGATCGGAGACGGGACCGAAGGTGCAGGCCGGGGACCGGCTGACCCTGGTGGACCGCAGTCTGACGGTGCTCCAGCGGCCTGTCTAGAGCGGGCGGGGGCGTCCGCCCGGCGCTGACGCCCCCGCACCCGTGCAGGGGGCCGGTGACACGAAAGGCGGCGGGGCGGGTACGTAGCTCTGCATGACACCTGAGCGACCCGACCCGGTGACGTCCACGGCCTCCTCCTCCGCTCCCCGCGCCACCTACCGGCTCCAGCTCCAGCCCGGCTTCCCCTTCGCCGCCGCCTCTGCGGCCGTGCCGTACCTGGCCTCGCTCGGCGTGTCCCACCTGCACCTGTCCCCGGTGCTGGAGGCGGTGCCGGGGTCGGGCCACGGCTACGACGTCGTGGACCACGCGCGTGTGCGCGCGGAACTGGGCGGCGAGGAGGGGCTGCGGGCGCTGGCGCGCGCCGCGCGGGAGCACGGTCTCGGCCTGGTGGTGGACATCGTGCCCAACCACATGGCGATGTCCCCCCGCCACAACGGCGCCCTGTGGGACGTGCTGCGCCAGGGCCCGGCATCGCCCTGCGCACGGTGGTTCGACATCGACTGGGAGGCGCAGGGCGGGCAGCTCCTGGTGCCGGTGCTCGGCGCACCCGTCGGCGAGGTGCTTGACCAGCTGCGGGTCGACGGCGACGTCCTGCGCTACCACGAGCACGCCTTCCCGCTGCGGGACGGCACCGCGGACCTGCCGCTGCCGCAGCTCCTGGACGCGCAGTGGTACCGCCCGGTGTGGTGGCGGCTCGCCCGCACCGAGCTGAACTACCGGCGCTTCTTCAGCATCTCGGAGCTGATCGGCGTACGCGTGGAGGACCCCGAGGTGTTCGAGGCCACGCACGCCACGATCCTGCGGCTGCTGCACGAGGGGGTGCTCGACGGGCTGCGCGTCGACCACCCCGACGGCCTCGCGGACCCCGGCGCCTACCTCCGGCGGCTGCACGAGGCGAGCGGCGGACGGTGGACCGTGGTGGAGAAGATCCTCGCGGACGGGGAGCGGCTGCCGGCCGCGTGGCCCGTCGCGGGCACGACCGGATACGACGCCCTGCGGCACATCGACGGGGTCTTCACGGACCCGGCCGGGTACGGGGAACTGCTCGCGCACTACCGCGCGTTCGCCGCACCGCGCGGAGACCTGGGCGGGGACTGGGCGGCGACGGTGCGGCGGGCGGCGTACCGGGTGCTCGGGCACGAGCTGGCCACCGAGACGGACCGGCTCACCCGGGTGGCGCACCGTCTGTGCGTCGCCTCGCCGGAGCCCGCCCTGCGCGACCGGGCGCCCTGGGCGCTGCGCACGGCGCTGTGCGAGCTGCTGGTGCGCCTGGAGGTGTACCGGCCTTACGGCGCCGGGGACGCTGCGTCGGTGGTCACCGAGGAGGCGGCGGCCGAGGCGCGCGCCGCCTTCGCGGTGCCGGAGGAGGCCGGCGCCGTGGACGTCGTACGGGACCTCCTGCTGGGGCGGTACGGCGCCGGTCCTGACCACGCGGAGTTCCGGGACCGGTTCGCGCAGACCGCGTCGGCACTGCGCGCCAAGTCCGTCGAGGACACCGCCTTCTACCGCTACGTGCCGCTGCTGTCGGCGACCGAGGTGGGCGGGAACCCGGGCGGTCCGGCGCTGTCCCCGGAACGGTTCCACGCCTACTGCGCGCGCGTGCAGCGCGACTGGCCGACGACGGGCACGGTCGTCTCGACGCACGACACCAAGCGCAGCGCCGACGTGCGCGCCGCGCTGGCGGTGCTCACCGAGTGCCCGCGGCGGTGGGCGGACGTCCTCGCGGAGGTCACCCGTACGGGCGAGGACGGGCCGGACGCGCAGCTGGCGTGGGCGGCCTGGCAGACGGTGTTCGGGCTGGGCCCGGCGGACGGTGAGCGGGTGGCGGAGGCACTCCTGAAGCACGTGCGCGAGGCGGGGACGCACACCAGCTGGACGGAGCAGGAGCCGTCGTACGAGGAGGCGGTGGCGGCGTTCGTGGCGGCGGGGCCGTGCGGCACGCCGGGCGAGCGGGTGGCCGCGCTGCGCGACGCGCTGGCGCCGCACATCCGGGCCAACGTCCTCGGCACGGCTCTCACCCACCTCACGATGCCGGGCGTGCCGGACCTCTACCAGGGCACCGAGCACGAGTACCTGGCCCTGGTCGACCCGGACAACCGGCGGCCCGTGGACTTCCCGGCCGGCCCACGGGAGCACGGAGAGCCGGCGGAGCCCGGGAGGCCCGGCGAGAAGGCGGCCGTGACGCGGGCGGCGCTCGCGCTGCGCGCGCGGCGGCCCGGCGCCTTCGGCGACGCGGCGACGTACGAGCCGCTGCCCGCCGGGGGCCCGGCGGCGGATCACTGCCTGGCGTTCACCCGCTCCGGGGAGACCGTCACGGCCGTCACCCGCCTGTCGCTGCGGCTGGCGGACGCGGGCGGCTGGGGCGGCACGACCCTTCCGCTGCCGCCGGGCCGGTGGGCCGACGCGCTGGCACCCGGGCGCGAGTTCAAGGGGGACGCGCGCGTGGCGGATCTGTTCGCCCAGACACCGGTCGCGCTGCTGGAACGGGTGGAGGGCACCGGGGAGGACGGCTGAGGCGGGGTCAGTCCCGGTGCATCGGCACGGCGGCCTCGGAGCACCGGCCGGGCTCCCCCGAGCGGGAGTCCGCGGTGCGGCGCCGTCCGGCCAGTGCGAAGGCGGCGAGGACGACCCGGGTCTGGTACTCCACCTGGCGTGCGATCGGGATCCAGCGGGCCGCGCAGCCGTCGCGGTAGTCGGCGCAGCCCTCGTCGACGAGCCGGTCCAGTTCGGGCAGGACGCCCGCCGGATCGCTTCCCGCGCGGGTCACCAGCTGGTGCAGCAGCCCCGCGGTCCGCAGGGCCAGGCGCCGTCCGGCCAGGCGCAGGGCGACCAGGTGGGCGGTGCTCATGGGCGGCAGGGAGCGGCCCGACCCGTCGTCGGTGTCGGGGTCCCACGCGTCGGCGAGGCGCGGGCAGACCAGCAGGTAGTCGTCGACCGGGGCGAGCAGGTGCGCCGCCTCCGGCACCCCGGCGAAGTGCGGCCGGACACGGGCGAGGACGCGGTGCAGGCGCCGGGTGTCGTGCCGCAGGGCGCGGCTCACGGCCCGCAGCACCCCGTCCCGGTCGGCCGGGGGTGTGCCGTCGGCCACGGCGGCGACGCCCCACATGGGTGCCTCGACGACGGCGGTGACCGTGCCGTAGCGCCCCGGGTGGCACCAGGTCGAGTCGACGGCGGCCTCCGTGATGGCCGCGGTGAGGTCGCCGCGGCGGGGCGGCGGAATGCGGTAGACGGCGGGGCCGAGGTCGGGCCAGTACAGGGTGTCGTAGGCGCCCAGTTCGCGGGGGACGCCGAGCCGGGCCGCGGTCTGGGCGATGCGCTGGGCGATGCCGGGCAGGTCGTGGGTCAGCTCGACGAAGCCGCCGCCTACGTCCACGCCGTGCAGGGAGCACTGGAGGAAGGGCCGCAGTTCGTCCTGGAGGTCGAGCAGGGCGCGGGTCTCGGGCAGGGTGGCGCGGTCCGGGCCGTCGGGCAGCCACTCGGGCTGCTCCAGGAACCCGGGCCGGAAGAAGTTACGGGCGTAGCGGCCGAGGGTGTACGGGCCGGACAGCCAGCCCTCGTTGCGGCGCAGCCCGTCGGGGTCGGCGCACAGCAGCAGGTTCCAGGTGGCGTCGGCGCCCTCGGTGAGCCGGGGGTCGGCCGCGGCCCGCTCGGCCAGCCGGAGGGCGGTGGCGCCGCCCACGGGCTCGTTGGCGTGCGGTCCGGCGACGACGAGGACCTGACGGCCGCCGTGGCCGACGGAGAGCAGCAGCAGCGGGGTGCCCGCGCGGGAGGTGCCGACGTGGCGCAGCCGGGCGTGTCGGGGATGGCGGGCGACGAAGGCGGCGGCCCGGGCACCCAGCTCGTCCACGGTCGGATAGCGCAGGAGGGGCGGCAGGGCACACCTCCACGAAGTGGGCCGACGGTTCACCTGGGTGCGCGGTGTACGCACAGTCAGTCACGACTTGGGGGGTACGTCAACACCACGCAACGCAAAGGGAAATGCGCCACGGAGCACCGAAAGACACCGCGTGACACCGCGTGACACCGCGTGAAGCCCAGGCCAGAGGTGTGCTCGGGCGCGTCCGTCGCCCTCAGTTCACCGCGAGGCGGAAGGTCATCCGGCCGAAGCCGATCTGGTCGCCCTCGCGGACGACGGCCGCCGCGATGACCCGCCGTCCGTTGACGGTGGTGCCGTTGGTGGAGCCGAGATCGCGCAGCACCCACATGCCGCCCTGGCGGCTGAGTTCCGCGTGCACCCGGGAGACCGTCTCGTGGTTCAGCCGCAGGCCGCTGGACGGGTCGCGCCCTATGCGCAGCGGGTGGCCGGCGCCGGGATGGGGCAGCAGCAGCTTGGGCAGCCGCTCGGCGCGCCAGGCCCGGCCCAGCCGTACGCCGAACCCGGACACCGCCTCGACGGTGCCGAAGACCAGCCGGGACAGCCGGCCCTCGGTGGGCAGGTCGGCGGTGAGCGGGGCCAGTTCCTCCAGACGGCGGGCGGCGAGCGCCAGTTCCATCCGGCGGACGAACGTGTCGTGCGACAGCCGCCCCATCACGACGCCGTCCCGGAGCACCTTCAACGCCTTGTCGCGCTCCGCGTCGGACAACCGCGCGGGGTGCGTGGGGAACTCGAAGGACGACGTCACACAGGTGATTGTCGGTCAGCCGGGGGCGGAGTGTCCAGGACACGCTCCGGCCCGTGGCCTCACCGGTTCGGGTCCAGCAGGGCACCGATCCTGGCCATGACCTCGGTGGCGGGGAAACCGGACGCCTCGTACAGCTCCGTCAGGGCGTTCGGCCAGTGCCGTAGGCGTAATGCCGTCGTCGGCGAGGAACTCGACCGCCCAGCAGGTCCGTCGCGCCATACCTCCGGTGAGGGGAAGGCCGCGGGCCATGCGAGTGAGGGAGGTGAAGGTGTTGGTGCCGGACGCGGCGCACGAGAGGGTGGTGGCGCCGCCGATGCGCGGATTGATCTCCAGGAGACGAACCGGCCGCCGGTGTAGATCATGTCGACGTTGACCGACCCGTGGACCCCGAGGCTCCCGCAGAGGCCGGTGAGGGTGCGGGCCACTTCGGCGAACGCGGTGTCCGCTTCCTCGCGGGGGCCGCACCAGCGCAGGTCGGCGAAGGTGAACACCGGTTCCGCACCGGCGCGTCCGGTCCAGCACAGGGGGAGCACCCGGTAGGAGCCGGGGCGGCCCACGATGTCCACGCTGCACAGGTCGCCTTCGATCACCTGTTCCACCACCGTCGACACCGTCCCCGGGCGGGGTGTGAGGTGGGCGTCGAGGTCGGCGGGTGAGCGCAGGTGCGGATGCCCATCGGAGTCGACGCGGAACCCGTCGGGTACGTCCAGTCCGGCCCGCCCGCAGAGCTGTTTGGTCTCCCACTTGTCCACCAGCAGCATGGTGGCCGCGAGCGGGGTCATGACCGTCGGGATGCCGACGGCGTCCAGGAAGGCCTTCGCCGCGGCCGTCCCCGGTGGCCGGGGAAGTCGTCGTCACCGGCGGTGCCGCTGGTGTGGAACAGCCCGGCCTCCATCCCGTCGGCCGCGAGTTCGCGTACGGTCCGCTGGATGTAGGGGTCGGCCCGCTGGACGTCCACCGATCGTAAGAACGCGAGAAACCAACTCGGCTGATCACTCACGCTTTTGGAGCACTTGCCAAGGAACCCGGACACGAGAACCGAGGTATTTGACGCGCCCCCGCTCCCCCATGAAGGACCATGGACGGGCTACATCACGGTGAGCAGACGAAGGGGAACCGTCCGTGCAGTTCGAGGTGTGGGCACCACAGGCCGGCCGAGTGACGCTGGAGTGCGACGGCGCCACGCGCGCGCTGGAGCGCGATCCCGAGCGGCCGGGGTGGTGGTGCGGGCAGAACAAGGCGCGTGACGGCTCGCGGTACGGCTTCGCGGTGGACGACGGGCCGGTGCTGCCGGACCCGCGGTCGCGCCGGCAGCCGGACGGACCGGACGGGCTCAGCGCCGTCGTCGACCACGGCCGGCATGCCTGGCGCGCCGAGTGGGCGGGGCGGCCGCTGCCCGGCGGCGTCCTGTACGAGCTGCACGTGGGCACGTACACGCCCGAGGGCACGCTGGACGCCGCCGCCGAGCGCCTCGGGCATCTGGCGCGGCTGGGCGTCACGCACGTCGAGTTGATGCCGCTGTGCCCCTTCCCGGGCCGGCACGGCTGGGGGTACGAGGGGGTCTCGCTGTGGGCGGTGCACGAGCCGTACGGCGGACCCGAGGCGCTGAAACGGTTCGTCGACCGGGCCCACGAACTCGGCCTGGGCGTGGTCCTGGACGTGGTGCACAACCACCTGGGCCCGTCCGGCAACTACCTGCCCGTCTTCGGCCCGTACTTCACCGACACCCACCACACGCCCTGGGGCGTCGCCGTCAACCTGGACGCGCCCGGCTCCGACGAGGTGCGCGCGTACCTCGTGGACAGCGCGCTGGCGTGGCTGCGGGACTACCGGATCGACGGACTGCGCCTGGACGCGGTGCACGCCCTGGTGGACACCCGCGCGTGCCACTTCCTGGAGCAGCTGTCGACCGCCGTGGACGACCTCGCGGCCGACCTGGACCGCCCGCTGTTCCTGATCGCCGAGTCCGACCTCAACGACCCGCGGATCATCACCCCGCGCGCGGAGGGCGGCCTCGGCGTGCACGCGCAGTGGAACGACGACTTCCACCACGCCCTGCACACCGCGCTGACCGGGGAGTCGCAGGGCTACTACGCCGACTTCGCGCGCGATCCGCTGGCCGCGCTCGCCAAGACGCTGTCCCGGGGCTACTTCCACGACGGCACGTACTCCAGCTTCCGCGGGCGCGGTCACGGCCGTCCGCTGGACCGCGGGCGGGTGGCCGCTCACCGGCTGACCGGCTACAGCCAGACCCACGACCAGATCGGCAACCGCGCCCAGGGCGACCGCCTCGCCGCGCTGGTCTCCCCCGGCCTCGCGGCCTGCGCGGCCACCCTGACGCTGACGGCGCCGTTCACGCCGATGCTGTTCATGGGCGAGGAGTGGGCCGCCGGGACACCGTGGCAGTTCTTCACCGACCACACCGACCCCGAGCTGGCCGAGGCCGTACGCAGCGGCAGACGGCGGGAGTTCGCCGCGCACGGCTGGAAGGAGGAGGACGTGCCCGACCCGCAGGACCCGGCGACGCGCGAGCGCTCCTGCCTCGACTGGTCCGAGTCGGAGCGCGAGCCGCACGCGCGCCTACTGGACTGGTACCGGCGGCTGATCGCCCTGCGCGCCGAGCAGCCGGACCTGACCGACCCCGACCTCGCCGACACGAGGGTGGCGTACGACGGTGGGGCACGCTGGCTGGCCTTCCGGCGCGGCGACATCCGGGTGGCCGTCAACCTGGGCCCCGAACCGGCTCTCATCCCGCTGGGCAACCGCCCCGCGCGCGTGCTCGCCGCGTGGGAACCGGTGGAGGGACCGGGCGCGGACGGAATACTGCGGGTGCCGGGCGAGTCGAGTGTGGTGCTCGAACAGGAGTGACGGGGCGCCCGATGTCTCGGCGGCGCCCGGCGCCCAGGGGTCCGGACGGGCCGGTCACGCCGGACACCCGGACGGGGCGCGCGGGGGGGGTGGGGCGGGCCCCCGCGCCCGCCCCCCCCGCCCCCCCCGCGGGGCGGGGTGGCGCGCCGCGGCGGGGGGGGCGGCGCGCGCGCGCGGGGGGAGCGGGC
>NZ_JBHXNW010000108.1:19441-24337 GCF_042717365.1 Streptomyces sp. NPDC058534 | reverse complement strand
GGCCCTGTTTTGCGGGTGTTTTTTGCTAACAACCGGGTGGTTCTCCACAGTGGGGGGGGGCGCGGTTAGGGGCGCCCCGCCCCGCGCCCCGCCGGCCCGCCCTGCGCCCCGGCGGGCGGGGCAGCACCCCCTGCGCTCGGCGGGCGGGGCACCCTCCGTTCAGCGGGCGCCGGCGCCCCGCGTGACCGTGCCCAGGACGGCGAGCAGCGTCCTGGCCTGCACGTTGACGTAACGGCTGTGCCCGGCCAGCCAGTTCAGCTGCCCCGGCGTGACCCACAGGTATCCCGGGGGTGCCTGGGTGGGTGTCGTCGCCTCGTCGGTCTCCACGATCAGATAGCGGCTCTCGGCGTTGAGGAACCGGCCGCCCTCCTCGGAGTGGACCGTCGAGTACCGCACCCGGGCGGGGGAGGCGTTCAGGAGCGCGTCCAGGAAGGGCGGGCGGTGCTCCGCCGCCGGCGGGGCGTAGTTCGACGGAGCGCACTGCACGGTCGGCGCCAGTTCCACGGTGTCGAGGAAGCCGCCCTCCACCCGCGCGTGCGCCAGGACGTGCGGGACCCCGTCGAACACCCGGTAGGCGAAGCCGACGACCCCCCGCTCCACCGGCTCGATGATCGGCTGGCTCCAGCCGGCGACCTCACGCCCGGCGCCCTCGACCGAGACCGCCACCACCCGGAAGAACCTGCCGTCGGCCCGGCCGACGCTGTGCTCGTCCCGGTGCCATCCGGTGATCTCACCCAGCGGCATCCGGCGGGCGCGGACCTCGTGCCGGGCCCGTTCCCCGGTGAACCAGGTCAGCAGGCCGGAGTCGGACGACAGCGCCCGCGTGCCGTCCGCGAGGGCCGGAGCGCTCGCCAGGACGGTGCGCGCGTCCATGTTCACGACGTTGTCGAGCCAGAGCAGTTCGAGGATCTGTCCGAGGGTGAGCCAGCGGAACGTGTCGTCGGCCGGGACGTCGCCGTCCACCTCGACGATCATGTTGCGGTTGCGTTTGCGGTAGAACCAGGCGCCGTGCTCGGACTGCAGGACGTCGGTGAGGACCCCCTCGCGGCCGGGGTCGAGGAAGTGTTCCAGGTACTTCACCCCCGTGCCCCCGTGGGCCTTGGTGTAGTTGCTGCGGGTGGCCTGCACGGTGGGGGAGAGCTGCACCAGGTTGGGGTTGCCGGGCTCCATCTTCGCCTGCATGAGGAAGTGCAGGACCCCGTCGAACTCCTTGGCCAGGATGCCCAGGATGCCGATCTCCGGCTGCACGATGATCGGCTGCTGCCAGCCGGCGCCGGGCCGGGTGACGTGCAGTCCCTCGACGGTGAAGAACCGTCCGCTGCGGTGGTGCAGGTCGCCGGTGTCCGCGGCGAACGACCACTGGCCGAGCGCGGCGAACGGGATCCGGCTCACCACCGTCCCCGCCGACCGCCGGTACGCCTCCAGCCAGCCCGTCACCTCACCGGTCGCGATGTGCGCCCCCGCCGCCGTCGCCGCGGACCGCGCCAGCCGCTCGGCGATGCCCGCCCGCGAGCGCGCGACCAGCAGGCCCGCCGCGCTCACGGCCGCTCCCCGCTGTCCTTGACCGGCTTCCACCAGCGGGGGTTGTCCCGGTACCAGGCGACGGTCCCGGCCAGCCCCGCCTCGAACGCGGTCAGCGGCCGGTGGCCGAGCTCGCGCTCGATCTTGCCCTGGTCCAGGGCGTAGCGCCGGTCGTGGCCCTTGCGGTCGGTGACGTGCCGGATCATGTCCGGCCCGGCCGCGCACAGCCCGGCGATCCGGTGGGCCAGCGTGAGGTTGTCCACGGCCGTGCCGGCCCCGATGTTGTAGACCTCGCCGGCCCGGCCGCCGGTGAGCACCCGGTGCACGGCCCGGCAGTGGTCGTCCACGTGCAGCCACTCCCTCACCTGGGCGCCGTCCCCGTAGACGGGGACCGGGCGTCCTTCGAGCAGGTTGGTCACGGCCAGCGGGATGAACTTCTCGGGATGCTGGTAGGGGCCGTAGTTGTTGGAGCAGCGGGTCACCGAGAGGTCCAGCCGGTGCGTGCGGACGTACGCCAGGGCCACCAGGTCGGAGGCCGCCTTGGACGCGGCGTAGGGCGAGTTGGGCAGCAGGGGGGACTCCTCGCTCCACTCGCCCTGATCGATGGAGCCGTACACCTCGTCCGTCGAGACGTGCACCACCCGCCCGACACCGGCCGCGAGACACGCGTCGAGCAGCGCCTGGGTGCCCTCCACATTGGTGCGGACGAACACCGCACCGCCCGCCAGGGAACGGTCGACATGGCTCTCTGCCGCGAAGTGGACCACCGCGTCCTGACCGTCGACCACGCCGGCCAGCAGATCCCGGTCGAGGAGGTTGCCGCGCACGAAGGTGAGCCGCGGGTGCGCGGCGGGCAGGTTGTCACGGTTTCCCGCGTAGGTCAGGGCGTCCAGGACCGTGACGTGCGCGTCCTCGTATTCCGGATAACCGCCGTCGAGCAGGGTCCGTACATAGTGCGAGCCGATGAATCCGGCACCGCCGGTGACGAGAATGTTCATGAGACCACGTCGCAGTCGCCGTACCGCGCTCGGAGCATGTCCTCTTCCCCTTTGTTCCGGACGAAGGGGACTCATGACGGGCGTCCCCGTGGGGAAATGCTGAACGGCCGCCCTCGAAACCCTCTCGAAACGTGCTCGAAGGGCTCCCGGGGGCGGCCGCGGACTCAGGCGCAGGCGTCAGCTGTCCTGGAGCAGTCCGACGACGTTGCCGTCCGGGTCGGTGAAGGTGGCCACCCGGCGGCCGCCGCCGACGTCCTTGGCGGGGCCGGTGACCGTGGCGCCCGCGGCGCCCACCTCGGCCAGCTTCGCCTCGATGTCGGCCACGTGCCAGTAGGCGACCTGCGCGTCCTGCGCGCCGGCCGGCACCAGCCCGACGTGCTGGCCCGCGACGTCGAACCCGACGTAGTACTCCGAGTCGGTCTGCGGCTCGATACCGAACAGGACGGCGTACAGCTTCTTGGCCGCTGCCACGTCCGCCACGGGATGCAGCACGGTCTTGATTCCCTGGATGGCCGCGTCAGCCATTTTTGACTCCCGGGGGGTTGGAATTGCGTCGCCTCATGCTAGGGAAATCCGCCGGCCCGCCGCACCTTCGCGCACCAGCGCCTCAAGCGGAGATCCAGGCGTTCTTGAGCATGAGCCGACAGGCCGGTGCCACGCTGCCAGCGCGCTGAATTCAGGAGGGGAATTGTGAGAAGAACTGCGTTGGTCTCAACAGTGGTCGCGGCCGGTCTTCTGGGCCCGGCCGCCGTCCCGGCCGCGGGGGCGGACAAGGCGGCCCCGACGGCCGCGACGGCCGCCGCCCAGGTGGCGTGGGCGCCGTGCCCGGGCGGGGACCCGGTCCTCGGCGACATGCTCAAGGGCCTGGAGTGCGGCACCGTGCGGGTGCCGCTCGACTACGACGACCCCGACGGCCGGCAGATCAGCCTCGCGCTGACCCGGGCCAGGCACACCGTCCCCGACAGCGAGTACAAGGGCGCCGTCATCCTCAACCGCGGCCAGTGGCCCGGCGGCATCGGCCGCGACCTGCCCACCCGGTACGCCGAGGGCACCACCGGCCTGGCCAAGGACGTCGGCGACGCCTACGACTGGATCGGCTTCGACCCGCGCGGCGTCGGCGCCAGCGAACCGTCCGTCGTCTGCGACAGCGACTACCTCGACCCCGGACACGCCCAGCCCGACCCGGTGCCCGCCACACCCGCCGCCGAGCGGGAATGGACGAAGCGGGCCCGCGCGTACGCCGACAGCTGCGGCGAAAAGTACGGCGACGTGCTGCGCCACCTCGGCACCGAGGACGCCGCCCGCGACCTCGACCGGATGCGCATCGCACTCGGCCAGGAGAAGATCACCTACTTCGGCACCGACTGGGGCACCTACCTCGGCTCGATGTACGCCACGCTCTTCCCCCACCGGGTGGACCGCATGGTGCTGGACAGCGTGGTGCGCCCCAGCGGCGTGGGATACCGCAACAGCCTCCGCAAGAACGTGACGTCCGAACGCAACGCCCGGATCTTCTTCGCCTGGGTCGCCCAGTACGACGCCGTCTACCACCTGGGCACCACCGCGGCCGAGGTCGAGGCCAACTACTACGCGGGACAGGACGCGCTGCGCACCGCACCCGTCGACGGCCGGATCGGCCCGTCCGAGTGGGCGGACGTCTTCGAACCGGTCGTCTACCGCAGCTGGACCTGGCTCTCCCGCGCGAAGATCCTCTCCGACTGGGTGGTCGACCAGGACCCGGCCTCGCTGCGCGCCAACTACTCCCCGCCGGGCTTCCCGCACCAGAACCGGCACGCGATGACCAACGCGGTCAACTGCCTGGACGGCCCCTGGCCGACCGACTGGAACCGCTGGCACCGCGACCACACCCGCCAGTACGACGCCGGCAACCGCTTCTTGACCTGGACCAACGCCTGGTACAACGCGCCGTGCGCGTTCTGGCCGGAGCCCGCCAGGAGCGAGCCGCGCGCCATCGGCGACCGCGGGGTCGACGTCCTGCTGGTGCAGCCGCAGTTCGACACCGCGCACGGCACCGCCGGCGCCGCCGAGACGCACCAGCTGTTCCCCAACTCCCGGCTGGTGCTGGAGAAGGGCGGCCACAACGTCGGTGCGGCACTGTCGGCGAACAACAACGCCTGCCTCAACACCTACGTCGGCGACTTCCTGCGGGACGGCACCCGCCCCGCCTCCCGCCAAGGCGTCGACGCCACCTGCGCGGCCTCACCGGATCCGGTCCCCGCGTCCTGACCCGGCACCGGGCGGGCCCCGCACGAACAGCGCCCGGGGGGGCAGGGCGTGGCGGCGGGCGGGGGGCGGGGGTCGACCATGTGCGCAGCAACCGGCGGGCCCCTCGCCCCGCGCGCCCCCCCGGGGGGCG
>NZ_JBHXNW010000108.1:10502-19431 GCF_042717365.1 Streptomyces sp. NPDC058534 | reverse complement strand
GGGGCCCCCCCCCCCCGCGGGGGGGGGGCCGGGCGGGGCCCCCGCCGCCGGCGCAGGGCCGCCGCCGCCCGCCCGCGGTGGGCGGCGGCCACGCCCTGCAGGGTGTGCGCCAGCGCGTTGGGCGTGGGCATCGCCAGCATCTCCTCCCGCAGCCGCCGGGCGTTCGCGCGCACGGCGCCGTCCCCGAGCAGACGCACGAGCGCGGCACGCACCGCGGGACCCCGCGCCCGGTCCGGGCTCATGCCCAGCCCCGCCCGCACGCTCCAGGCAGCCGAACTTCAGCGGAGCGTCGAACGCCCGCCCGATCAGCAGCTGCGGCACACCGTGACGCAGCGCGCAGCCGAAGGACCAGGTGCCGCCGTGATGCACCACGGCCGCACAGGTCGCCAGCACCTCGGACAGCGGAACCGACTCCACCACACGGGTGTGGGCCGGCACCGCGCGCAGCGCCCGCCGCGACTCCGGCGGCAGCGCCGGCACCAGCTCGATGTCCAGGCCGGCCACCGAGTCGAGGATCTCCTGGATCCGCTCGGCGGACAGCAGCCGCACCGGCCCGGCCGGCCACCCGGGCACCACGGCCGGCCCGTTGTAGGGAACGAACTGCACGCCAGGCGTGCCCGGCCGCACATCGGGCCGGAACGACGGGGGCAGCGGCGCGATGGTGAACTGCCCGCCCACCAGGTCCTCGGAGAACTCCACGCCGTAGCGCGCGGCCCAGCCCGCCGGCCAGCCGCGCAGGGTGTCGGCGCGCCGCCCGGGCGGCTGTGCGGCCGCGGCATGCCGGAAGTCCTCCCGCAGCCGCGTGTACACGTCCACGGAGTACAGCACCCGGGCGTGCGCCGCACCGGACGCGGCCGCGGCCACCGCCCCCGCGAACGCCTTCGCACCCCACAGCACCAGGTCCGGCCGCCAGACCCTGCTGCGGGGACCGCCGCGCGGCCGCGGCCCGCTGCGAGGTCTGGCGCTCGTCCCGCTGACTGCGCACCGCCGGGCTCTCGCCCGGCCCGACAGCCAGCCCCGTCAGGCCGGCCGCGGCGACGGCGTCGAGCAGGTCGGGCCAGCACGCCACCCGCACCTCGTGCCCGGCGGTCCGCAGCGACCACGCCGGCGGCACCAGGTTGTACAGATGAGTCCTGAAGGGAAACGGCACGACGAGAACGCGCACGACGCGCTCCTTTCGAATCGGTGAGAGAGACGAATACGCCCAGGAAAGTGGCTTGCGAACCCGCCGTTCAACCGCTGAAACGCCGCGGTTGAACAAACCCGCCGGCGCGGTCAAAAGCCCATAAAAAATGGGGAACTTGACAGAGCGGAGCACTCAACGGGACCGTCGGGGTGCTCGGTTGCCGAGACAGCCTCAGGAGGTGAAACAGATGAAGACGCTTCGTCAGTGGAACGCTCTGCGCTCGCAGCGCAAGGGCGGTGTCCGCCCGGCCGGTACGCACTTCAAGTGGGCGGCCTGACCAGGTCAGTCTCATAGTCTGTGGAGGGTCCTGGGACCCTCCACAGACTGGGTTTCGGGCCCAGAAATCTCCAACCCCGGCAATCGAGGTGAGACCAGTGCACCGATGGAGTTACGAACGCTTTTGTGTTGAACAGAAAACCTTGAACGGGCTGATGGATCGATTCCTGGCCCACGAACCGTGGCAGAAACCGCACGACCCGCTCACCGACGCGGAACGCGCCGAACTGCGGGAGACGATTGCCCGGCTCCGGCATCCCCGCATCGTCGAAGAACTCTGCGCGCTGGCGGCGACCCACCCCCGCGCCGAGATCCGCCTGTCGGTCCTCCAGGGCGTCGAACCGTTTCTGGCCACCCACCCCGCCGCCCGCGAATTCCTGGTCTGGCTGCTCGGCGACGACGAGGACTTCGTCGTGTTCGGCGCGGCCAGGATCGCCGGCCGCCACCGCGTCGGCGAGGCCTACGAGGAACTGCTGCACATCACCGGCCCGGCCGAGGCCGGCCTGTTCCGCAGCACCAAACCGGTGGGCATCGGCGCCGCCGTCGTCGCCAAGGCGATGGACCGGATCCTGGGCGCCGAGGACCGCGCGGCCCGCCTCGGACTCGAACGGGAGCACGCCGCGAGCGGGCAGCTCCCGCCGCAGTGCGCCTTGGACGAACACTGGGACTACGACCCGCAGAACCTGCCCCGCCCCGCCCCCCAGGACATGGTGCACATCCCGGCGTCCGACTTCGTCGTCGGCATCGGCATGAACGACGTCGTCCACCCCCTCTACGACGTCGACGACGCCGTCCCCCGGCAGATGTGCCACCTGCCCGACTTCCTCATCGACCGCCACCCGGTGACCAACCGCCAGTACGACCGGTGGGCGGGCGGCCCCCAGGCCGCCGAGCACGCGCTGTGCCACCCCGACGAGCCCGAGGGCAAGGACCACCGCCGCGGCATCGCCGGCGACGCCCGCTTCGGCCCCGACCACCCCGCCACCGGCGTCGACTGGTTCGACGCCTACGCCTACCTCGCCCACCTCGGCAAACGGCTGCCCACCGAACTGGAGTGGGAAAAGGCCGCACGCGGCGACAGCGGCGCCCGCTACCCGTGGGGCGACACCTTCGACCCCGACGCCCTGCGCTGGTTCGGCGCGTCCTTCACCCAGCCGCGGAGCCTGGAGCACTGGCGCGACGTCCTGAGCACCTTCGACGACACCACCCCCCCGGCCACCACCGTCCCGGTCGGCTCCCACCCCAAGAACGTCAGCGCCTACGGAGTCGCCGACCTCGTCGGCAACTGCTGGGAATGGACGGACACCAACTTCTTCACCCGCGACCGCATGAAACCGATGATCTCCGGCCGGCCCCGCACCGAATGGGCGACGGCCGAGGAGACCTCGGTGGTCATCCGGGGCGGCGCCTGGACCTCCATGCAGGAACAGGTCACCACCTACTTCCGCGGCAAGGACCTCTTCACGGACCGGCACAACGAGATCGGCTTCCGAGGAGTGATCCGGTGACCTCCCCCCAGCGCATTCCCCGGTTCCACTACGACGGCACCGTGACGGCCGAACAACGCGCCTTCTACGACCAGTACGGGTTCGTCGTCTACCGCGGCGTGTTCGACCCGCAGGACGTCGAGACCATCCGACGCGACGCCCGGCGCCTGGAGCGCGACACCCTCGCCGGGAACGTACCCGCCGAGCACCGCGACCAAGTGATCAAGCCGTCCTACGACGAGGACGGCCGCGCCACCCTGCACCGGCTGCCCTACTTCACCCTGCACTGCGCCGCCACCCGGGACCTGATCGGGCGACGGAACCTGGACGCGCTCGGCCCCGGCCTGCTCGGCGGGCCGACCTGGCGCTTCGAGGACGCCATCGACGGAGCCGTGTGGCAGATGAAACGCGGCGGGCGCAGCTCCTACAGCGCCCTGGACTGGCACCTCGACTTCCCGCACGACCTGCCGGTGACCCCGCTGGTGAACGTGGGCGTCTACCTGGACGCCGCCACCGTCCGCAACGGCTGCCTGAACCTCGTACCCGGCTCCCACCGCTACCCGCCGCGCCGCCTCCCACCCGAAGGACTCCCCCTGGAAGCCGAGGCCGGCGACGTCATCTGCCACACCTACAACATCCTCCACCACTCCGGGCCGGTCCTGGACGACACCAGCCGGGCCACGCTGTACGTGTACTACTCCGCGGGCGACAAACCCTCCGCGGGCACCGCGTACAGCCACCGGGCGGGCGAGGACTTCGCAAAAATGATCACCGGAGCGGAGGCCGGCACACGATGACCACCACCGAACAGCTCTCCCCCGAGCCTCCCGCCCCCGACCTTCCGCCCGAGGTCCTGCGGATCGCCGCCTGGAGCGAGGGGCCCGCGGCGCAGCGCGACGCCCTGCTCGGCGGCTACCTGCACGCCCTGGAACAGCTCACCGACCCGCAACTGCTCGGCGAATGCCTGGCCGTCGGCCTGCTGCACGACACACCGGCGATCCGCCGGCACGCCCTCGCCGCCGCCGTACGCCTCGCCCCCGACCTCGCGGCCGAGGCCGTCGGCTGGGCACTGGCCGACCCGGACGAGACCGTACGCCAGCCCGCACTCGCCTCCCTGGCCGGGGCACCCGCCCTGCGCTCCGCGGGCGGCCCGCCCGCCCTGAACGCCCTGCTGGCCGTACTCGGCCGCTCACCGGACCAGATCGCCGCGGGCGTCGGCAACTACGTGACGATGGCCGACGCACACGCCCTCGCCCGCGCCCGCACCCTGCTCGCCGAACCGCACCTGGCCGACACCGTCCTGGACGAGATGCCCGTCCCGCTGTCCGCCGACCGGCTGCCCAGCCGCCTCTCCCTGGACGGCATGCGGCACATCCCGCCCGGACGCCTCAGCCGCGGCACCCGCCCCGGACAGGAACGCTCCTGGGGCGATCCGGCCGGAGCGGGCGTGGAGGAGACCACGGTGGACGGCTTCTACCTGGACACCCTGCCGGTCACCAACGACGCCTACGACGCGTTCGCCGCCGACGTCGCCGCCCACGGCCACCTGTGGTGCCACCCGGACGAACCGCGAGGCACCGACCACACCCGCTCCACCGCCGACGACCCGCGCTTCGCCGGCGACCACCCCGTCACCGGCGTCAGCTGGTACGACGCGGTGGCCTACGCCGACTGGTGCGGCAAACGGCTGCCCACCGAGGACGAATGGGAGCGCGCCGCACGCGGCGACGACCACCGCCGCTACCCGTGGGGCACCCGCTTCCACCCCCACCGGGCCCGCGGCCTGCACACCCTCCTCGGCCAGGACGGCGACAGCGACCCCGACCGCCGGACGTGGCTGCGCCGGCTCGCCGAGCTGCGCCCGGCCGACCTGCCCGCCCCCACCGGCCCCGTCGACAGCCGGCCCGACAACGCCTCCCCCTTCGGCGTCCGCGACATGTGCGGCAACGTGTGGGAATGGACGTCCACCCGCTACCTGGACGGCCTCCCGCTCCAGCCCCGCTTCGGCACGATGGACCCCGGCGACCTGTGGGGCGAGTGGTCGGCCGAGGTCAGCGTGCGCGGCGGGGCGTGGAGTTCACCGCCCGCCCTGCTCACCGCCGTGAGCCGGGCCGGCAAGACACTGGTGACCAGAAGCCCGGAGATCGGATTCCGCTGCGCGGTGAGCGAATCCGAGGCACCGCGGTGACAACCGGACCACGGCGGATGCGGCGGGCCCTGCCCGAGGGCTACACCCGCTGCCTCGCCAACCCCGGCTTCCGCCGGCTCCAGCCCGGCTTCCTCGTCTCCTTCCTCGGCGACGGCATGAGCTTCGTCGGCGTGGCATGGCTCGCCGTCGAACTCGCCGCCCCCGCCGACCGGTCCACCGTGGTGGGACTGGCCGTCGCCGCCTACAGCCTGCCCGCCGCGATCGGCTCGCTCACCCTGGGACGCTGGCTGAGCGGACGCAACGCCCGCAGCCTCATCCTGCTGAACTCGATCCTGCGCGCGGCCGTGTTCACCCTGATCCCGGCCCTGTACTGGCTGGACCTGCTGGACGTCACGACCTACATCGCCCTGCTCGCGGCCTCCTCCGTCCTGCACGCCTGGGGCATCGCCGGCCGGCAGACGTTCGTCGCCGAGACCCTGCCCGCCGAGGACCGGCTGGCCGGCCACGCCCTGGTGGGCAGCCAGGAACAGCTGTCGTTCATCATCGGACCGCCGCTGGCCGGCCTGGTCTCCGCCGCCCTCGGACCGGCCGCGGTGCTGGCCGGCGACGCCGCCAGCTACCTCTACCTCGCCGTCGTGGCGGCCCGGGTACGCGGCGACAGCAAGGTCGGCCGCCGCCCCGCCATCGGGCTGCGGCGCAGCGGCAGGACCCTCGCCCGCCACCCGGAACTGATGGGCCTGCTCGCGCTCACCTTCGTGTTCTACCTGCTGTACGGGCCGATCGAGGTCGCGGTCCCGGTCTTCGTGGCCGAACGGATGGGCGGCGACCCCACCGCACTGGGCTGGATCTGGGGCACCTTCGGCGTCGGCGCGGTCATCGGCGCGCTGGTCGCCGGAACGCTGCGGCGGCTGCCGCTGTGGCCGACCGCGCTGGCCATCGTGGCCGGCTGGGGGCTGGCGATCCTGCCCTTCGCACAGTTCGGCACGCTCGCCGCGGGCATCGCCGGCTTCGGCCTCGGCGGGCTGATCTACGCCCCCTACGGGCCGGTGACGATCACCCTGCTGCAGCAGAAGGCGCCCCTGGACGAACTGGTCAGCCTCAGCGCCTTCCGCAGCGCCGTCCTGGTCATCGCCACCCCGCTGGGCGCGGCGCTCGGCGGGCCCCTGGTCGGCGCGCTCGGCGCGGCGGGCACGATCCGCCTGTCCGGCCTGACCACCGTCGGCCTCGCCGTCCTGGGCACGGCCCTGATCCTGCTGGTACGCCTGCACCGCAGCCGCCGGCCGCGGCCGGTGCCCGACCGCCTGCACGCCGACCACACCTGAGCGGCCTTCGACAAGGAGCGGTGATGAAACTCGGGCCAGACGAGATGCGAAGCCGCCTCGAGCGGGAACGGTCCGTGCGCCTGGGCACGGTCGACGAGCGCGGCGGCGCCCACCTGGTGCCCGTCATCTTCGTCGTCGACGGCGACGTCTTCTACTCACCCACCGACCGGCCCAAGAACGGCAACCCCCGGCCCAAACGCCTGCGCAACCTGGACCACGACCCGCGGGTCACGGTCCTGGCCGACCTCTACGACGACGACTGGCTCAAGGCGTGGTGGGTGCGGCTGCGCGGCACCGGCCGGGTGGTCGGCCAGAGCCCGGAACGCACCCACGCGCTGGGCCTGCTGGACCGCAAGTACGGGCAGTTCGACGGCCCCCGCTACCTCAAGGACGGCGGACCGGTGCTCGCGGTGGACATCAAGGACTGGCTCGGCTGGGCGTTCAGCGACCAGTCCGCCCCCGCCGCCCGCCGCCGGCCCTGGTACCGGCGGTGGTCGCGCTCCGCGTGAGCGGCGGCCGGCGGGGTCCACCCGTCCTTGAGGGGCGGTGCAGACGTTCTTGCCATGCTGCGAGCACTACCAAGCCCGGCACGTACTTCCGAAGGGACGACCATGGGATCAGTCGAGGTTCCGGTTCTGATCGTGGGCGGTGGCGGATGCGGTCTGTCCGCCTCCGTCTTCCTGTCCGACCAGGGCGTCGATCATCTGCTGGTGGAACGGCACCCGGACACGTCGAGGGTTCCGAAGGCGCACTACCTCAACCAGCGCACGATGGAGATCTTCCGCCGGCACCACGTCGCCGACGACGTGCTCGCCGAGGCCGCGCCGCTGGACAAGTTCGGCAAGGTCCGCTGGCAGACCACCCTCGCCGGCGACGGGCCGCTGGACCGGCGCCTGATCCACGAGATGGACGCCTTCGGCGGCGGTGAACTGCGCGAGACCTACGCGGCGGCCGGGCCCGTCCTGCCCGCCAAGCTGCCGCAGATGTGGCTGGAGCCGATCCTGCGCCGGCACGCGGAGGACCGCAATCCCGGGCGGATCCTGTTCCACCACGAGGTGCTGTCCTTCGCCGACGAGGGCGACCGCGTCGTCGCCGAGGTGCGGAACCTGGAGACGGGGGAGATCACCACCGTCACGTCGCAGTACCTCATCGGCGCCGACGGCGGCCGCATGGTCGCGGCCGCGGTCGGCATCGAGATGCAGGGCCCGCCCTCACTGGTCAACACCACGACCGCGTACTTCTCCGCCGACCTGTCCCCGTGGTGGCAGGAGGGGACACTCATCACCCACTTCCTCAGCCCGGAGGACCCCGACCTGTCCAGCAACCTCATCGAGATGGGGCCCAGCTGGGGCAAGGACTGCGAGCAGTGGGGCCTGCACTTCGCCCCCGGCCCGCCCGGACGCTGGAACGCCGAGACCGTCGTGCCCCGGATCCGTGAACTGCTGCGCATCCCGGACCTGGAGATGACGGTGCACAAGGTGACGGACTGGATCGTGCACGCGCACCTCGCCGACCGCTACCGCGCCGGCCGGGTCCTCATCGCCGGGGACGCCGCGCACCGCCAGCCTCCCGCCGTCGGCCTCGGCCTCAACACCGGCATCCAGGACGCGCACAACCTCGCCTGGAAGCTCGCCGCGGTCCTCGGCGGCCGCGCCACCGACGCCCTGATCGACACCTACGAGGCCGAACGCAGGCCCGTGGGCCGCGAGAACGTCGACTGGGCGGTCTCCGCCGCCGTGCACCACCAGGCGGTCATCGACGCCGTCGGCGCCGGCCACAACATCCCCGCCGGTCGCCGCAAGCAGCGTCTGGAGGCGTACTTCGACCCCTCACCGCTCGGCGACACCGTGCGCGAGCGCGCCCTGGAGATCTTCCACACCCACCGCGGGGGCTGCCAGTCCCTCGACATGGAGGTCGGCTTCCACTACGAGGACGGTGCGCTCGTCCCCGACGGCAGCCGGGCACCGGACCGCGTCCCCATGCGCAACGAGCACCAGCCGACCTCCCGCCCCGGGCACCGGCTGCCGCACGCCTGGATCACCGCCGGCGGGCGGCGCCTGTCCACCCTCGACCTCACCGGCCTCACCGACTTCACCCTGATCACGGGCCCGCAGGGCACACCGTGGTGCGAGGCCGCCCTGCGGGTGGCGGAGAAGTTCTCGGTCGGCGTCCGCACCGTGCGCATCGGCGCCGGCGCCGAGTACGCCGACGCGGACGGAGGCTGGCAGGCCGTGCGGGGCATCACCGACACCGGCGCGCTCCTGATCCGCCCCGACCAGCACGTCGCCTGGCGCAGCACGGGCGGCGGCGAGGACGCCGAACAGGCCCTGGCGCAGGCGTTCGCCGCGGTCCTGGACCGCTGACCGCCCGCCCGAACAGAGGAACGCAGGAAGCGGGGGGGGGGGGGGGGGGGGCCCGCGGGGCCGGGGGGGGGGGGGGGGGGGGGGGGGGGGCGGGGGGGGCCGCGCCCCCGCGCGGCGCGGGCGCGGCGCGCGGCGCCCCGCCCCGC
>NZ_JBHXNW010000108.1:0-10492 GCF_042717365.1 Streptomyces sp. NPDC058534 | reverse complement strand
TGTGTCTGGGGCTTTTTTGTCTTATTGTCCTTTGGCGGGCCGGCGCGCACGGCGCAGGCCCCCCCCCCCCCCGCTTCCTTGTGTTCCACGGCCCGCTCAGACGCCGGCCGAGACCGCGCGGTCCTGCCTCACGAAGGCCAGCACCTCGTCGGCGGCCCGGCGCGCGGAGGCCATGCACACCCCGACGCCCACCCCGTCGTACAGCGCCCCGCACACGGCCAGTCCGGACTGGGCGGCGACCGTCTCACGGATGAGCCGCACCCGCTCCATGTGGCCGACGGTGTACTGCGGCAGGGCGTCCTGCCAGCGGCTGACCCGGGCCGCGACCGGGACGCCCCGGACGCCGGTGGCCCCGGCCAGTTCGGCCGTCGCCAGCGCCACGAGGTCGGCGTCGTCGCGCCCCAGGAGGTCCTCCTCGCCCAGCCGCCCGATCGAACAGCGCACGATCTCCATCCCACCGGCCAGGTGCGGCCACTTCACGGTGGTGAACGTGACCTCCTTGACCGCCCGGCCCTCCACCGCCGGCACCCGGTAGGCGGCGTACCCGCGGCCCGAGAGCCCGCCCGGGAACGCCGCGCGGGGGTAGGCGAGCGTGACCACCGCCACGCTGGAGTAGGGCACCTCGGCGAACGCCGCAACGGCCGGGGACATCCCGGCAACCTTGGCCAGCAGCCGGCCCGCGGGCCCGGCCGGCACGGCGATGACGACGGCGTCGGCGTCGATGTGCTCGGTGCCGGTGCCGGCGTCCACGGTCAGCCGCCAGCCGCCCGCACCGCGGGTCAGCTCCCGCACGGAGGCACCGGTGCGCACGGACGCGTCGGGCGCGGCCGCCAGCACCTGGCGCACCAGCACGGGCGGCAGCGAACCGAACCCGCCGTCGAGGGTCGCCACCCGCACCGGCGGCGGCTTCTGCCCCTCGGCGAGCACGGGCGTCAGCGAGGCGGCCGCGTCCGCGAGCGAGACGTGCGCGCGTGCCGCCTTCGCCAGCGGCGTCAGCGTGGCCTCGAACGACAGGTCGGCGGCGCGGCCGGAGAACACACCGGCGAGGAACGGCTCGACGAGGCGGTCCACGACCTCCTGCCCGAACCGCCCGCCCACGATGTCCGCCACCGACACGTCGCCGTCCCGGTCGAAGGACGGCAGGACCAGGTCCTGCCTGGCCCGTTCGACGCCCTGCGCGGAGACGACGCCCGACCGGGCGAGGTCGTCCATGTCGCAGGGCACGCCCATGAACTGACGGTCCGGCTGCTGCCGGATCTCGCCCCGGCTCCAGATCGCCGACGCGGTCACCCCCGCCGGCCTGATCTGCTCGCCGAGCCCGGCGTCCTCGATCAGCCCGGTGGTCCGGCGCCGGTTGGCGTACAGGGACTCGGCGCCCTCGTCGACGGCGACCCCCGCCACGTCGGAGACCGACAGCTTCCCGCCGAGCCGGGACGACGCCTCCAGGACCGTCACCCGGACCGGCTCGTTGCGCAGCCGGAACGCCGCCGCCAGCCCCGCGATACCACCCCCGATGACGACGACGTGGGGCTTTCCACTCACCTGATCCTGTTCGGTGCCGGCCATTCCACCAGATCCTTCGTGGTTGGGGTCGTTGAGGACCTGCCGGCGCCGGCGCCCGGCGCCCGCGGCAGGCCCTGGCAGTGTCGCGGGCGGGCCCAGCCCTGCGGTCGAGGGCGGCTGGAGAGCCACCCCGCCGCTCACCGGCCGGCCGGCTGCGGGACGCCGGCGCCGAACCAGCGGCCGAGGGCGTCGGTGAGGGTGTCGGTGGTGCCGGGTGAGGTCCAGGCGACGTAGCCGTCGGGGCGTACCAGGACGGCGTCGAGTCCGGGGTGGGGCGGGGTGGTCCAGGTGCCGGTGACCACATCGACGCCGCCGGCGCGGTCCCCGGCGGCGGCCATGGTGGGGTCGGTGGTGATGAGCAGGCCGCGTCCGGTGCGCAGGAGGTCGGCGACGGAGGTGCGGGTGCCGTCGGGCAGGGTGAGGGTGTGGTCGGGCGGCATGCGCCGGCCGAGCAGCGGGTGCTCGCCCCCCGCCAGGTCGTAGCGGATGCCGAGGTTGCTCAGCATGCCGGCCGCGTACTCGGCGGCGCCCCGGTGGGACAGCAGCTCGCCCACGATCTCGCGGACCGGGTCCATGTCCTCACCGGTGAGCCGCAGCTCGATCGCCGCGCGGGCGTTGCGGGCCAACTGCGCGCCGACGGGGTGGCGTTCGCCATGGTAGGTGTCCAGCAGGCCCTCGGGGGCCCGGCCCGCGACGGCCGCCGCCAGCTTCCAGCCGAGGTTCACCGCGTCCTGGACCCCCACGCTCAGCCCCTGCGCCATCGCCGGGGGCTGCACGTGCGCGGCGTCGCCGGCCAGGAACACCCGCCCGCGCCGGTATGCGGCCGCGGCCCGCGAGGCGTCGGTGAAGCAGCTGATCCAGCGGCACTGCCCGTGATGGATGGACTCACCGGTCAGCCGCTGCCAGGCGTCGGCGAGGTCGGAGAAGGTGAGCGCGTCGCGGTCGCGGGGCGGCGGCGTGCCGGCCTCGTGGACGACGACCCGGGTGACGCCGTTCTCCAGGTCCATCGCCATCACCATGCTGCCGCCCGGCAGGTCCTCGCCGATGCGCCGCTTGCGGGTCTCGACCCCGGTGACGTCCGCGGTCAGGAAGCCGCGCCGGCCGTCGGTGCCGGGGAAGGCGATTCCGGCCAGCTTCCGTACGGTGCTGCGCCCGCCGTCGCAGCCGACCAGATAGGCGGCCCGTTCCTCGGCCGGCCCGCCGTCGCCGTCGACCCACGCCACGACACCGTCGTCGTCCTGCCGCAGGGCGGTCACCTCCCGGCCGCGCAGGACCGGCACGCCGAGCTCGCCCACCCAGTCCTCCAGCATCCGCTCGGTGCGGAACTGGGAGACGCCGCGGTGCCCGTAGTGGTTCTCGGCCGGTATGCCGAGGTCGATCGGCACCCCGCCGAAGTGACTGTCGGCGGGCTCGGTCTCACCGAGGCGGCCGAGCAGGCCCCGCTGGTCGAAGCACTCGGCGGTGCGCCGGGTGAAGCTCGCGCCGCGCGACTGGCGCGTCGGGGCGGACAGCCGCTCGTAGACGACGACGTCCGCGCCGCCGAGCCGGAGTTCGCCCGCCGCCATCAGCCCGACCGGGCCGGCCCCGACGACGATGACATCCCTGGCCATGTGTGCGCTCCTTCTGGGTCGGTGCCGCCTGCCGCTCACCGGCCGGCCGGCTGCGGGACGCCGGCGCCGAACCAGCGGCCGAGGGCGTCGGTGAGGGTGTCGGTGGTGCCGGGTGAGGTCCAGGCGACGTAGCCGTCGGGGCGTACCAGGACGGCGTCGAGTCCGGGGTGGGGCGGGGTGGTCCAGGTGCCGGTGACGACATCGACGCCGCCGGCGCGGTCCCCGGCGGCGGCCATGGTGGGGTCGGTGGTGATGAGCAGGCCGTGTCCGGTGTGCAGGAGTTCGGCGACGGAGGTGCGGGTGCCGTCGGGAAGGGTGAGCTGCTGTCCGGGGGGCATGCGCCGGCCGAGCAGCGGGTGCTCGCCCTTCGCCAGGTCGTAGCGGATGCCGAGGCCGCTGACGATCCCGGCTGTCCGCTCGGCTGCGCCTTGGTGGGCCAGCAGCTCGCCCACGACCTCACGGACCGGGTCCAGGTGCTCGTCACCGAGGTACAGCTTGGAGGCCGCGCGGGCGTCGCGGATCAACTGCGCGCCGACGGGGTGGCGTTCGCCGTGGTAGGTGTCCAGCAGGCCTTCGGGGGCCCGGCCCGTGACGGCCGCCGCGAGCTTCCAGCCGAGGTTGGCCGCGTCCTGCAGTCCGGCGCTCAGCCCCCACGCGGCCAGCGGCGGAATCTCGTGCGCGGCATCCCCGGCCAACAACACCCGCCCGCGCCGGTACTCGCCGGCCAGGGCGGCCCGATTGCCGCACGCCCACAGCCAGTGGCAGTGGGCGCCGTCGATGGACTCGCCGGTCAGCCGCCGCCACGCCCCTGCGACTTCGGCGAAGGTCAGGGCGCCCGGCTCGGGACGGGAGGGCAGGTCCGGATCGTGCACGACGACACGGCAGCGGCCCCGGCCCAGCGGGGTGCACACCACCATGCGGCCGCCCGGCAGCCGCTCGCCGATCGGCCTCGGCCGCGGGCTGACGCCGCTGATCTCCGCGGTGTACATGCCCCGGGTGGGCTCCCACCCGCGGGCCGGGATGCCGGCCAGGGCGCGCACGGTACTGCCCGCCCCGTCGCAGCCGGCCACGTAGGCGGCGCTCTGCTCACCGGCCCCGCCGGGGCCGGTGAAGGACACCACGACCTGCTCGGGCGTCTGCCGCAGGCCGGTCACCTCCCGGCCGCGCAGCACCGGCACGCCGAGGTCGGCCAGCCAGTCGCCGAGCGCCCGTTCGGTCCTCGCCTGGGACAGGCCCAGGACGCCGCTGTGGTCCTCGTCGAGCATGCCGAGGTCGAAGCGGACGCCGCCGAAGTGCCCCATGGGCCCCCACCGGAAATCGCCCAGCCGGCTCAGCAGGCCGCGCTGCCCCAGTGTTTCGGCCGCCCGCCGGTTGAAGCCCAGGGCCCTGGACTGTCCGGCGGGGGCGGGCAGCCGGTCGTAGACGGCCACCCGGGCCCCGCCCAGGGACAGTTCCCCGGCCAGCAGCAGGCCGGCCGGCCCCGCACCGACCACGATGACATCAGTTCTCTTCATTTCATGAGGCCCTTTGCGCTGCGGCAATGGTTGGCCTTGTGAAGCTACTCAGGGCGATGTCCGGCCGCAACGATTCCGAAATTACGGCCCCCGGCGGAACCGGCCCGCCCCATTTGAACGCGGGGGTGAACGCTTGAACGTGGAGAGTGCCCCGCAGCAATATCGTCGGGTGTCCCCGGTCATTCATTGTTCCGCGGTGAATGCGCGCCACGGCCGCAGAAAGGAAGCTGATGTGACGGCCCAGAAGATCGCCCTCGTCACGGGTGCCAACAAGGGCATCGGATTCGCCGCGGCGCGGCAGCTCGGCGAGCGGGGCATCACCGTCCTCGTCGGCGCACGCGACGAGGTGCTCGGCAAGCAGGCCGCCGACGCGCTGGCCGCCGACGGCATCGACGCCGCGCCGCTCCTGCTGGACGTGAGGGACCCGGCCTCCGTGGCCGGCGCCGCCCGCGAGATCGAACGGCGTCACGGACGCCTGGACATCCTGGTCAACAACGCCGGCACCGCCGGCGCCTTCACCGGCACGCCCAGCGACGCCACCGCCGCCGACCTGCGGGAGGTCTACGAGACCAACGTGTTCGGGGTGGTCACCGTGACCCACGCGATGCTGCCGCTGCTGCGCCGCTCCCCGGCCGGCCGCGTCGTCAACCTGTCCAGCCACCTGGCGTCGCTGACCCTCGGCGCGGACCCCGGCTCCCCGACAGCGGGCGTCAACATGATCGCCTACCAGTCGTCGAAGACCGCGCTGAACGCGGTCACGCTCGCCTACGCGAAGGAACTGCGGGGGAGTCCGGTCAAGGTCAACGCCGCCCTGCCCGGCGTGGTGGCCACCGACATCAACCACCACCGCGGCCGCCGCACACCCGCCGAAGGGGCCGCGGTCGTGGTCCGCCTCGCCCTGCTGGACGAGCACGGCCCGTCGGGCGTGTGCCTGGCCGACGAGGGGCCCGTGCCCTGGTAGCCCACGCACCCAATGCACGACGCCCCCCGGCGCACGACGCCCCCCGATGCACGACGCCCCCCTCAGGCGCGGCGGCCGTCCCCGGCCGCCGTATCCGACCGCACCGCCGGGCCAGGCCACGGCGGCAACGAGACGTGGAGAAGACAGTGGCGTTTGACGAAACGATCCTGGTGCTGGGCGGGACCGGCCGGCAGGGCGGGGCGGTGGCCCGCGAACTGCTGCGGCGCGGGCACACCGTGCACGCCCTGGTCCGCGACCCGGACAAGGCGCAGGCCAGGCAGCTGCGGGAGGCCGGCGCCGTCCTGGTCCGCGGCGACATGGACGACGCGGCGTCACTCACCGCGGCCATGCGCGCCGTGAGCGGCGTCTTCAGCGTCCAGACCTTCCGGGGACCGGGCGGCGTCGAGGCCGAGGAGCGGCAGGCCAGGGCGGTCGCCGACGCCGCGGTGCACGCCGGGGTGCGGCACTTCGTCTACAGCTCGGTCGGCGGCGCGGACCGCGACACCCGCGTCCCGCACTTCGAGAGCAAGCACCGGGTGGAGCAGTACCTGCGCACCCTCGACCTGCCGGTGACGGTGCTGCGGCCGGTCATGTTCCACGACATCCTCCTCGACATCGCCCCGCGCCCGGCCGGCAACGGACTGGTGCTCGCCATGTGGCTGGACCCGCGCACCGAGGTGCAGCTCATCGCGACCGGCGACATCGGCGTGTTCGCGGCGGACGCCTTCGAGAACCCGGACGCCTGGCTGGGCCGGGTGGTCGAGATCGCCGGTGACGCGCTGACCGGACCGCAGATGGCCGCCGCGTTCGAGGCGGTCGCCGGGGTACCGGTCCGCTACCAGCAGCTGCCGATCGAGCCGCTGCGCTCGGCCCGCCCCGACCTCGCCAACATGTTCGACTGGTTCGAGCGGGACGGCTACCGCGCCGACCTCGACGCCCTGCGCGGCACCCGGCCCGGCCTGGTGACCCTGCAGACCTGGCTGGCCGGCAACTGGACCGCCCCCGCCCCCGCGGCGGCTCCACGCTGACCGGCCCTCAGGTGAACACCGGCTGCCGGGTACGGGTCCGCTTGAGTTCGAAGAACCCGTCGGTGGCCGACACGGCGAGCACACCGTCCCACAGCCGCACCGCCGCCTCACCCCGGGGAGCGGGCGTCACCACCGGCCCGAAGAACGCGACGTCCCCCACCGCGACGACGGGCGTGCCCACATCGGCGCCGACCCGGCCGACGGCGTCGTCGTGCGAGGCACGCACCGCGTCGTCGTACGCGCCGGTGCCGGCCGCGGCGGCGAGAGCGGCGTCCAGGCCCGCGGCGGCCAGGGCCGCCGCGTAGGTCGACGGCTTTCTGGGCGCCCGCTCCAGGTGGAACCGTGTGCCCAGTTCGGTGTAGAGCCGGCCCAGCACCCCGGGACCGTACCTCTGCTCGGCCGCCGCGCAGACCCGCACCGGCTCCAGCCGCCCGGCGAGGTCCCGGTGCCAGCGCTCGGGCAGGCCGGTGCGCCCCTCGTTGAGCACCGTCAGGCTCATCAGGTGCCAGCGGACCGTGAGCGGCCGCTGCCGGGCGACCTCCAGGACCCAGCGGGAGGTCAGCCACGCCCAGGGGCAGGTCGGGTCGAACCAGAAATCCACCGTGGTCGGGGTGTCGTGACGCAACGGAACCTCCTCGATGTAGCCGGGCCGGAACAATTTGGCAAGCGGTGCCGGAATGTGGCTGGAGCGGCGCTGGATGCGGCCTGTTCAACCGCTCAAATTCCACGGTTGAACGCTCGCCCGGCAATTGCGTCACAACCATGGTTGCGGTTTTGAGAAGTGCCGCCCTATCGTCTGGAATCCGCGAAAAGAGGCGCTCCGAAAGGAAAGGCATGTCCGTGCAGCCCGAGGTTCGTGACCAGTCCGACTCGTACGCACTGCTCCATCTCATCCAGGGCGCGGTGATCACCCAGGCGATCTCCGTCGCGGCCGGCCTCGGGATCGCGGACGTGCTGGCCGACGGCCCGCTGCCCGCCGGCGACATCGCCGCCCGCGTCGGATCCGACCACGGGGCCACCCACCGCACCCTGCGCGCACTCGCCGGCCACGGCGTCTTCGCCGTCCGCGAGGACGGCCGGTACGAGAACACCCCGCTGTCCGACAAGCTCCGCCAGGACGCGCCGGACTCGATGCGCGGCTTCGCCCTGCTGATGGGCCACCCCACGCTGCGGGAGGAGTGGGGTGGCCTGGCCGGCACCGTGGAGACCGGCGAGGCCGGCCTGCCCAAGCTGCGCGGCATGGGCGCGCTGGACTTCTTCCACGCCGACCCGGCCTACGCCCGGGTGTTCTTCCAGGCGTTCGGCGAACTGTCCGCCTCGGAGACCGCCCCGATCCTGGCCGCCTACGACTTCTCCCGCTTCCACACCGTCGTGGACGTCATCGCCGGCCGGGGCAACCTCCTGGCGGGCATCCTCCAGCAGGCGCCCGACACCAAGGGCGTGCTGTACGACTCCGAGGTCGCCACCGTCGACTCGCCGGCGCTCTTCGAGGCGGCCGGCGTCGCCGGCCGGCTCACCATCGAGCACGGCGGCTACCTCGGCACGCTGCCCGCGGGCGCCGACGCCTACGTGTTCAAGCACATCATCCACGACTTCTGTGAGGCCGACGCCGTCACCGCACTGCGCAACGCGCGCGAGGCGATCGCCCCCGGCGGCCGGCTCCTCGTCGTCGAGTACGCGCTGCCGGAGAACAACGAGAAGCACATCGGCCACACCATCGACCTGTGGCTGATGCTCATGCTCGGCGCCCGCGAACGCACCCGCGCCCAGTACGCCGAGCTGTTCGCTAAGGCCGGCTTCGAACTCACCCGGGTCGTTCCCACCAGCGCGCCGATCTCGGTCATCGAGGGCATCCCGGTCTGAGGGGCGCCGACGCAAGCAACCGACTCATCCACGCATACCGCACAGGAGAAGACCCGATGACTCCACGGATGGACAACCCCTCCCTGGTCGTTCCCGGCGCCCTGCAGCCCCTGCTCGACCTGACCGAGGTCATCGGCAAGGTGGGCGTGGCGCAGACCACCCTCGACCTCGTCCGGCTGCGCGTCAGCGAGATCAACGGCCGCACCTACACGTTCCCCGACGGCCCGGAGCAGGCGGCGACGGCGGACGAGCGCCTGGGGAAGGTGGCCGGCTGGCGCACCGAGACCTGCTTCGATCCGGGCGAACGCGCCGCGCTGGAGATGGCCGAGGCCGTCACCCTGATGACCGACCCGCAGGACATGGCGTCCGACGAGATCTGGGAGAAGTCCGCCCAGTACTACACCGACGAGCAGCTCGGAGCGCTGGTCATGCACATCGGCCTGGTCAACTTCTGGAACCGGGTGAACGTCGCCACCCGCCAGGAAGCCGCGGCCTGGCGCTGAGACAAGGGAGACGGCACTGTGCTCAAGCTCATCAACGCCGGCCTGGGCAGGACCGGCACGACCTCACTGAAGGCGGCCCTGGACCGGCTCGGTCTCGGCCCCTGCTTCCACATGTTCGACATCGTCGGCGACACGGACCGCCTCCAGCAGTGGGAGCGGATCGTCTGCGACGGCGAGAGCCCCGACTGGACGTCGGTCTTCGACGGCTACGGCTCCGCGGTCGACGGCCCCTGCGCCCTGTACTACCGGCAGATCAGCCAGGCGTTCCCCGACGCCAAGGTGGTCCTGACGGTCCGTGACGCCGACAGCTGGTACCGCAGCACCCACGACACGCTGTACCAGTTCGCCCTGCGCAGCATGGCCCACCCCCCCGAGCCCTCCAGCCCGCAGGCACGCCTGTTCCGCATCACCAGCACCATGGTCTGGGACGGACTGTTCGAGGGCCGCTTCGCCGACAAGGACCACGCCGTCGACGTCTACCACCGGCACAACGAGGAGGTCGTACGCACCCTGGGCGCGGACAACGTCCTCGTCTACGACGTGCGCCAGGGCTGGGAGCCGCTGTGCGACTTCCTGGGCGTCGACACCCCGCGCGAAGAGTTCCCGCGGACCAACGACACCGCCTCCATGCGGCAGCGCATCGCCCGCGCGGCCGGCGCCGCCGCGGCGCCGGCCGCCGGCTGACGGGGCGAGGAGCCACCGGTGCTGATAACGGAAATGACCGTCCCCGGCGCCTACCGCGTCGAACCCGAGCCCCTGAGCGACCGGCGGGGCCACTTCTTCGAATCCGTGCGGGCCGACCTGCTGCTGGCCGAGTCCGGCTGGCAGTTCACGGTCCGCCAGGTCAACTACTCGGTCTCCCGCCGCAACACCCTGCGCGGCATCCACGGAACCACCCTCCCGCCCGGCCAGGCGAAGTTCGTCACCTGCGTACGCGGCAGCGCCCTGGACATCGCCGTCGACCTGAGGGTGGGTTCACCGACGTTCGGCCACTACGACGTCACCCACCAGAGCCCGCAGACGGGGACGGCCGTGTACCTGCCCGACGGCGTCGGCCACGCCTTCCTCGCCCTCAGCGACGACACGTGCATGAGCTACCTGTGCTCCCAGGAGTACGTACCGGGATCGATGATCGACATCGACGCGCTCGACCCGGCCCTCGCCCTGCCCTGGAACCTCACCGGGCCGCCCGTCCGCTCGGACAAGGACGCCGCGGCGCCCACCCTCGCCCAGGCGGCGGCGGCCGGCCTGCTGCCCACCTGGGAGCAGTGCCCGCCGCGCCGGCTCACCGCGGACCGGGCCGGACACTAGGGCCTGTCTGACAATTCCCGTCTGCCTCGCGACGCCATGCACGCACTCTCGCCGCACCGGGCGCAGAGCCAAGTACATCCAGTACGAGGCTCTACGCCCGGCCCGGCGAGAGCACGCACCTGACGCCGCGAGCCCGCCC
>NZ_JBHXNW010000107.1:0-25134 GCF_042717365.1 Streptomyces sp. NPDC058534 | reverse complement strand
AAAACAATTACGCGGGCGCCCGCCCCCGCGGGGGCCCCGGGCCCCGGGCCCCGGCGCCCCGCCCGCGGGGGCCGGGCCCCGACGGCCTTTCGAGCCCCCTTCGAGGCGGGGCAGCGACGGCAACGCCGGAATTCCCGGCATTCTCGGTACCACGGGACTAGGGCAAGGCAGGGATCCAGGAAATGCGACAGGTCACCCGCAAGGGCCTGATGACGATGGCGGCGGCCACCGGTGTGATCGCCGCCGCGGGCGGCACCGCCCACGCGGACTCGGGGGCGCACGGCTCGAGTTCGGGTTCGCCCGGCGTACTGTCCGGCAACACCGTGCAGGCGCCGGTGCACGTGCCGGTGAACGTGTGCGGCAACACGGTGGACGTCGTCGGCGTCCTCAACCCGGCGATGGGCAACTCGTGCGCCAACCGGGGCGGCGGCGCGTCCGCGGGCTCCGGCGGGCACAGCGAGTCCGGCGGACACGGCGACTCCGGCGGCCGGGACGGCTCGCACGGGGGCTCGCACGCCGGCGGTCACGCCACGGACTCGCCGGGCGTCGCGTCCGGCAACCACATCGAGGTGCCGGTGCACGTGCCGGTGAACGTGTGCGGCAACAGCGTCGACGTCGTCGGCGTCCTCAACCCGGCCACCGGCAACGACTGCGGCAACGGGGGCGGCGACCACCGCACGCCGCCCGGCGGCGACCACGAGACGCCGCCCGGCGACCCGGGCGACCCCGAGAACCCGGACGGCGGGACCCCCGGCGGTACTCCGGACGGGGACGGCCCCGGTTCCCGGAACGTCGCCCAGCCCCACGGCGACGCCCGCCTCGCCGAGACCGGCAGCGACCTGCCGCTGGGCCTCACCCTGCCGGTGGGCGCGGGAGCGCTGCTCGCGGGCACGGTGCTCTACCGCAAGGCGCGCGCCTCGGCGTGACCCGGGCGCCGCGGCTCACCAGGTGGCGCGTACCTGGCGGATGATCCGCCGCCGCAGCCGCACCTTGCGGCTGCCGTCGCGCAACAGGGTCAGGCGGTACAACTCCCAGTGTCCGTACTCGGCATGTTCCGTCAGCAGACGTGTCGTCTCCTTGCGGGTGACCCCGCGCGGAAGGTACACATCGACAAATTCGTATTCCGGCATCGAATCTATTGTGCGGGCTGGGGCCCGGTACGGATAGCGTCTGCACTATGTCTGATGCTGCGCAGCCCACCGCTGCCGAGGTACGCGCCGCCGCCGAGGCGGTCAAGACCGCGCTCGACCGCCACCTTGCCGCGGTCGAACGCCGGTCGGGGGAGGACGACCCGGCCGTCTACGACGCGTTCAACCAGCTGGCCGCGGCCGCGGAGGCGTACGACGAACTGCTCTACGACCGGTACGACGAGGTCACTCCCTTCGAGATCCCCGGCACCGAGGACTCGATGCCGCCGTACACGGGCCCCGAGGAGCCCAGCGCGCTCAGCGTCCTGATCCGCCGCGACTACTCGGTGGCCGAGCCGCAGCGTCTGATGGCCCAGGCCCGGCGGGTCGAGGCGGCGGACGAGGAGGGCGCGGGCGCGGAGACATCCGGCACGGTCCACGGGGCGCTGGGCCTGCTGTTCGGCGAGTTCGAGCCGGACGAGATCGCCTCCCGGCACAAGGAGTTCGGACTGGAGGAGGGCGACTCCACGCTCTGGGTGACGGCCGCGGACGAGACCGCCGACCCCGGCGAGTGGCTGGAGGCCCCGTTCGACCAGGTCGACCCGCAACTGGTCGTCTGCCGCTTCGACGTCAGCGCGGTCTTCGACGACGAGTTCGAAGACGGTCTCGACGATGACGACGACGAAGTGGACGCGGACGAGGACGAGAGCGGCGACGGCGGTGCGGGGGAGCTGGACGAGGACCTCGACACGGACCTGGACGACGACCTCGGCCCGGACGAGGACACCGAGCCGGCGCGGCCGGCCGCGGGTCGCTGAGCGGGTGCGGTCGGCTGCGGGTCGCTGAGCGGGTGCGGCTGGCTGCGGGTCGCTGAGCGGAAGCGGCCGGCCGCGGAGTGCAGAGCCGGCGCGACTGGAGGCGGATCGCTGAGCGGCCGGCCCCCGGGAGCGCCCCGGGTGCCGGTGCTCGGGATCAGTCGGCCACCGGCACCTGCGGCGCGAGCAGCACCGGCAGCCGCGTCGTGCGCGGCTTGGCCGGGACCTCGGCCACGGCACGGGGCAGCGCCTGCTCCACGCCGTGCACCACGGACAGATGCCGGGCGGCCCGGCCGAAGGCCGTGTAGATCCAGGGGCGGCTGAGGGCCTGCGCGGCATCGCCGGGCAGGACCACGACCACCGCGGGCCACCTGCCACCCACCGCCTGGTGCGCGGTGAGGGCCCACCCGTGCCGCACGGATCCCTCCACCCGGTCCTTGGGGACGACCACGTCCTCGCCCGCGCACGACAGGTGCAGTCCGTCGGCGTCGGCCTTCACCACCAGGCCGGGCAGCGTACGACCCGGCGCGGGGGAGTAGGCGACACGGTCACCCGGGTCGAAGCCGCCGAAGCGGCCGGGGCCCGGATTCAGCCGTTCCTTCAGCGCCGCGTTGAGCACCCGGGTGCCCGCCGCGCCGCCGTGGCCCGGCGTGATTACCTGGGTCTCCTCGGCGGGTACGCCGATCGCGCGCGGCACCGAGTCCGCGACGAGCTGGACGGTGCGGTGCACGGCCTCGCCCGCCTCCCGCACCGGCACGATCACGACCTCCTTGCCGGGCGCCTCCACCTGGCCCAGCTCACCGATGCCGATGCCGGAGACGAGCTCGCCGAGCGGGCCCGGGTCCGGACGCCGCGAGGCGATCTGGGGGCAGACCCCCGCCGCAAGGAGGTCCGCGAAGACCCGCCCGGGCCCCACCGAGCCGAGCACCGCCGGGTCCCCGGCCAGCACCAGCCGGGCCCCGTCCGGCAGCGATTCCGCCAGCAGCGCCCCCGCCTCGACGTCCAGCTGCGGTGCGTCGAGGACCACCAGCAGATCCAGGTCCACCGCACCGTCGGCGTCCCGCCCCGGCCCCTCGGCACCGGCCAGCAAACCGGTCAGGGTGACGACCGCGGGACCGTCCGCTGCCGCGGAGCCCAGCAGCGCGGCGAAGCGGTCGCGGCCGAGCGGGCCGGGCGCGGCGGCCCAGGCGCGCAGCCCCAGGGCGTGCGCGGCGTGCAGCAGGGCCGCCGGTTCGGCCAGGGACGCCTCCCCGCCGGTGTGCAGGACCAGCCCGTGACCCGCGACGGCGCGGATCAGCTCGGCGGCGGAACCCCGAGCCGAGGCGGCGGACCGCTCCCAGTCTCCGGCCGAAACGTCCTGCTTCGGCGCCGCGTTGACGAGCCGGGCGAGACCGTCGGCCAGGCTCTCCTCGGCGAGCGCGTACCGCTCCAGGCCGATCAGCACGCGGACCGGGCGCTCGTCGGCCCCCTCTTCCTCGTCGCCCGGGCCCTCCGCGCCGCCCGCCGAGCCCGCCGCGCGCTCCGGGCGGGCGCCGGGCTCGTCCAGGGCGTCCTGGAAGGCCAGCGCCTCCCCTTCGGCGAGCGTGCCCTGCACGGCGGCGTCGGGGTCCGGCACGCCCCGCTGAGCCAGCGTGGCGGTGAGGCGCGCCAGCTCCAGGGCCGTGTGCCCGGCCAGCGCCGCCTGCTCCAGCAGCCACACGGTGACGGCACGGCCGCGCCGCTCGTCGTCCGGGCCGCACTCCGCGCCGAGCAGCGCGCGGGCGAACCCGTCGGCCTGCTCGGGCCGCACCCCGCCGACCCGGAGCAGCTGCCAGGGGTCCGTACGCAGGGCCTCCTCCGCCCCCTCGCCGAGGAGTACGGCGGTCTGCGGCGCGAGCGCCTCGGGGGCGCCGCCCTCGGCCAGCACGCGCCGGACCGCCTCGACGGTCTCCGGCGGGCCCGCGGGCGCGGCGGACGGCTCGGCGGGCGCCGGCCGGGACGGCCGCACCGGCTCCGGGGCGGGGCGGCGGGCCGGGCCGGGGTCGCCGAAGACGGTGGCCGCGGGCTTCTCGCCGCCCTCCACGGCCCGGACGGCGGCGAGCAGATCGGCCGCCGTGCCGCTGAGCTTGCCCCCGGCCTCGATCGGTCCCTGCCTCTCGGCCTTCCGCCGCTCGATCCGCTCCCGCTCGACCTGCTGAGCGGCCAGCTCGGCCTCGGTCTCGGACACCTGCCCCGCCGGGGCGGCCGCGTCGCCTTCCTCCGGGGCGGCCGCGTCGCCCTCCTCCGCGGCGGTCGCGTCGTCCGCCGCGGCAGGGATGTCACCGTTGGCGTCGGCCGGCTGGTCGGCGGTCTCGGCAGCGTCCGCGGCGCCCGGCGTTCCCGGTCCGGGGTCCACGGTGTCTGCGGTGTCCTCGGAGGCGGGCTCGGGCTCCGTGCTCACAGCGTGCTCCAGTCGTGATCGGGATAGCGGTGCACGGGCGCCGACACGTCGTCGAGCGCCCGGCAGATCTCGTCAGGAAGACTAAGGGCCTCCACTGACAACGCCGCCGTGAGCTGCTGCGCGTTGCGCGGTCCGATGATCGGCGCGACCACACCCGGCCGGTCGCGGATCCAGGCCAGCGCCACCTGGAGCGGGGTCACCGCGAGCCCGTCGGCCGCCGTCGCCACCGCGTCCACGATGTGCCCGGCGGTGTCGTCCAGGTAGGGCGCGACGAACGGCGCCAGCTGCTCCGAGGCACCCCGCGAGTCCGGGGGCGTGGCGTCCTTGCGGTACTTGCCGGTCAGGACACCCCGGCCCAGCGGCGAGGAGGGCAGCAGGCCGACGCCCATGTCCAGGGCGGCCGGCAGCACCTCACGCTCGACGCCCCGCTGCAGCAGGGAGTACTCCATCTGGGTGCTCGCCACCCGGTTCCGTACGCCCGGCGCCGCCAGCTGCCAGGTCGCCGCCTTTGCCAGCTGCCAGCCGCAGAAGTTGGACACCCCCGCGTAACGGGCCCGGCCGCTGCTCACCGCCACGTCGAGGGCGTGCAGCGTCTCCTCCAGCGGGGTGTCCGGGTCGAAGGCGTGCAGGTGCCACACGTCGACGTGGTCCGTGCCGAGGCGGTCGAGCGAGGCGTCCAGGGCGGAGAGCAGATGGCCGCGTGAACCGTCGAAGCGGCGGTCCGGATCGGGCACGCTGCCCGCCTTCGTCGAGATCACCAGGTCCCGGCGCGGCACCAGACCCTCCATGAGGCGGCCGAGCAGGTACTCCGACTCCCCGTCGCCGTACACGTCCGCCGTGTCGACGAGCGTCCCGCCCGCTTCCCAGAAGGTCTTCAAGAGGTCCGCGGCGTCGTGCTCGTCCGTGCCCCGGCCCCAGGTCAGGGTGCCGAGACCGATGCGGGACACGCGCAGGCCGGTGCGGCCGAGATGCCTCTGCTCCATGAACGGCGACATTACTGGCCACGGCTTGCGCTGTGGGGGCCTGTGGACAACCGATTTCCGCGCGCTAAGGTCGGGGCACCAGCGACGTTACTGATGGGTAAGGGGAATCGGCCATGCAGCTCGGGATCAACCTCGGCTACTGGGGTGCCGGAATGGACGCGGACAACCTGGCCGTGGCCAAGGAGGCCGACCGGCTCGGATACGCCGTGTGCTGGGCCGCCGAGGCCTACGGCTCCGACGCGGCCACCGTGCTCACCTGGGTCGCCGCCCAGACCGAGCGCATCGACGTGGGCTCGGCGATCTTCCAGATCCCGGCCCGCCAGCCCGCGATGACCGCGATGACCGCCGCCACCCTGGACTCCCTCTCCCAGGGCCGCTTCCGCCTCGGCCTCGGCGTCTCCGGACCCCAGGTCTCCGAGGGCTGGTACGGCGTCAAGTTCGACAAGCCCCTCGCCCGCACCCGCGAGTACGTGGAGATCGTGCGCAGGGCGATGACCCGGGAGCGGCTGTCGTACGAGGGACAGCACTGGACGCTGCCGCTGCCCGGCGGCCCCGGCAAGCCGATCAAGCTGACGGTGCATCCGCAGCGCGAGCACATCCCGCTCTACATCGCCGCCATCGGCCCCAAGAACCTGGAGCAGACCGGCGAGATCGCCGACGGCGCCCTGCTCATCTTCCCCTCCGCCGACCACCTGGAGGAGACCGCCGTCAAGCACCTGCGCGCCGGACGCGAGAAGTCCGGCCTGACCCTCGACGGCTTCGACGTCTGCCCGACCCTGCCGCTCGCCCTGGGGGAGGACAAGGACGTCACCGCGCTCGCCGACACCTTCCGGCCCTACACCGCGCTCTACGTCGGCGGCATGGGCAGTCGCAAGCAGAACTTCTACAACCAGCTCGCCCAGCGCATGGGCTACGAGCGGGAGGCCGCCGAGATCCAGGAGAAGTACCTGTCCGGCGACAAGCAGGGCGCCGCCGCGGCCGTGCCGCACGAGCTGATCGACCAGACGACACTGCTCGGCTCCGTCGACCGGATCGCGGACCGGATGAAGGCCTACGCCGCGGCCGGTGTCACCACCCTGACGCTCGCCCCCGCGGGCTTCACCCTGGACGAGCGCCTCGCCGCGCTCCGCGCCGGCACCGAGGCCCTGGAGCGCGCCGGACTGGCGTGACCTCGCGGCAAGTTCCGCGGCCGTGGTGGGGGCTCGGGGGTCTTCCCCGCCACGGCCGTCACGAGGAACAACGCGCCCGCGCGCCGGTGGTTACGCCTCCTCGTCCCCCCTTGGTCCTTCTTTCGGCGGAGTTGTCCGCCGCACCTGTTGCCGTGTCCCGGCTTCCGCACTTGACTCGTGCTTCGCGGAGTGTGCGGAACCTGCAGAGGCAGAGAGGTGCCACCGATGCTTTCGGCCAAGAGCCTGTTCCAGGAGATCCTCGACAACGACGAGTCGTACCGTCTCTTCTGCTCCATCGCGGCCAGCGGTGAGTCGCAGGGCGGCTGGGAGAACGCGCGCATCGCCGCGCTGGTGCCTCAGAGCGAGCGCACCCTCGCCCCCAAGATCACCCGGCACGGGGCCGACGAGGACAAGCACGGCCGGATCTTCAACGCCCTCCTGAAGAAGCGCGGCCTCGAACCCGTGGAAGTACCCGCCGAGACCGACTACACCATGCTTCTGGAACGGCACGGCATCGGCCTCGCCCACGACAAGCTCAAGGCCGACCAGCCCCTCACCGTGCGGGACATCATCACCTACCTCGCGCACAGCAGGGTCACCGAGCAGCGCGCGGCCGAGCAGATGGCGCTGCTCCTCAAGTACTTCGCCGGCCACCCGGACCTGGGTCGGGCCGTCCGCATGATCTCCGCCGACGAGGACAACCACCTCGCCTACTCCCACGAGGAACTGCTGCGCTACGCCGCCGACGGGCACGGCCCGTACATCCGGCGGACCCTGCGCGAGTGCGCGCTGGCCGAGATCCGCGTCCACCGGGACGTCAGCCTCGCCGTGATGGCCCGCATGGGACGCGTCCTCGGCTGGTCCCGCGGCAGGTCGGCGCTGCTCGCGGCCGGCATCCACGCGACGTACGCCTACGAGCGGCTGGCCGGCTGGCGCCGCATGGTGCGGTTGCGGACCCCCGACCGCCGCGACGCGCTCGGCGGCCCCGCGACCCCGGCCCCCGAGGTGGCCTGAGGGCCCGGGCTCCGCACCCCCTAGAGCCAGCCCCGGCGCTTGAACTGCCGGAACAGCAGCACCTCCAGAGCGGCCATCAGCAGGATCACCGCCGGGTAGCCCCAGACCCGGTGCAGCTCCGGCATGTGGTCGAAGTTCATGCCGTAGATCCCCGCGATCATCGTGGGGACCGCCGCCATGGCGGCCCACGCCGAGATCTTCCGCATGTCGTCGTTCTGCCGGACGCTCATCTGCGCCAGATGCGCCGACAGGATGTCCGAGACCAGCCGGTCCAGGTTCTCCACCGACTCGTTCACGCGCATGAGGTGGTCGCTCACGTCCCGGAAGAACGGCCGCGCCCTCTCGTTCACGAACGGCACCCCGGCGCCGAACGCGCCCGTCCCGGCCAGCCGGGCCAGCGGCGGCGCCAGTGGACCCGTCGCCCGCCGGAACTCCAGGATCTGCCGCTTGAAGTTGTAGATCCTGGACGCCGTGTGCCGCGAGCCGCCGCCGTCCGGCGAGAAGACCTCGGCCTCCAGCTCCTCCAGGTCGGTCTGGAGCTCGACCGCCACGTCCAGGTAGTGGTCGACCGCCGCGTCCGCGATCGCGTACAGCACCGCCGTGGGCCCCTTGCCGAGCAGCTGGGGCTCGTGCTCCAGACGCTGCCGCACGGCCTTCAGCGGGGCACCCTCGCCGTGCCGGACCACCACCGCGAACGCGTCGCCCAGGAAGATCATCAGCTCGCCCGTGGAGACGGCGTCGCTGTCCGGCTCGTACACCACCGGCTTGAGGACGGCGAAGAGCGAGTCGTCGTACACCTCCAGCTTGGGCCGCTGGTGCGCCTTGAGCGCGTCCTCCACCGCCAGCGGGTGCAGCCCGAACTCCTGGCTGACCAGCTCGAACTCGGCCTCCGTCGGTTCATGCAGCCCGATCCAGACGAAGCCGCCCGCGGCCCGCGCCTCGCCGAGCGCGTCGGAGAGGTCCTCGGGCCCGTCCGAGCGGCGCCCGTCCCGGTAGATGGCACAGTCGACGATCACCGAACGCATTCTCCCCTCGCCCCGGCGCCCTCGCATCGCGCCGTACGCCTACCCTGGCCGCATGCCCACGCTGATCCTGGTTAGGCACGGACGTTCCACCGCCAACACCGAGGGGCTGCTCGCCGGGTGGACCCCCGGCGTGGCCCTCGACGAACGCGGCGCCGCACAGGCCGCCGCGCTGCCCGCGCGGATCGCCGGCCTGCCACTCTCCGAGATCGTCACCAGCCCGCTCCAGCGCTGCCAGGAGACCGTCCGGCCGCTGCTCGACGCCCGCCCCGGTCTGCGGGCGCACACCGACGAACGCATCGGCGAGTGCCACTACGGCGACTGGTCCGGGCGCAAACTAGCCGAACTCAAGGACGAGCCCCTCATGGAGGTGGTGCAGTCGCACCCGTCCGCCGCCGCCTTCCCCGGCGGCGAGTCGATGCGCACGATGCAGACCCGCGCCGCCGAGGCGGTACGCGAGTGGAACGCGCGCGTGGAGCGCGACCACGGCGCCGACGCCGTCTACCTCATGTGCTCCCACGGCGACATCATCAAGTCCCTCGTCGCGGAGGCGCTCGGCCTTCATCTCGACCTCTTCCAGCGGATCTCCGTCGAGCCCTGCTCCGTCACCGCGATCCGCTACACGCGCCTGCGGCCGTTCCTCGTCCGCCTCGGTGACACCGGCGACTTCGCGTCCCTGGCCCCGCAGCAGACGCCGCCGGGCGACGAGGCCCCGGTCGGGGGTGGTGCGGGCGCACCGTGATCGTCCGCCGCAGTAGGGTGAACCGGTCGCGGCAGTGCCCCCGATCTTCCGCTTTCCCCGACTTCCATGGAGACAGGACGTGTCCCGTCAGGTGTTCCTCTACGACCAACCGGAACGTTTCGTGGCCGGTACGGTCGGGCTGCCCGGGCGCCGTACGTTCTTCCTCCAGGCCACCGCAGGCTCCCGGGTGACCAGCGTGGCCCTGGAGAAGACCCAGGTCGCCGCCCTCGCCGAGCGCATGGACGAGCTGCTGGACGAGGTCGTACGGCGCAGCGGCGGCAGCACCGTCGTCCCCGCCGTGGCACCCACCGAACCGTCCGACACCGCGCCACTGGACGCCCCCGTCGAGGAGGAGTTCCGGGTCGGCACCATGGCGCTGGCCTGGGACGGCGAGGACCAGCGCATGATCGTCGAGGCGCAGGCCCTGGTGGAGCTGGAGGCCGAGTCCGAGGAGGACCTGGCGGAGGCCGAGGAACGGCTCCTCCAGGACGAGGAGAACGGCCCCCCGATGCTCCGGGTCCGCCTCACCGGCGCGCAGGCCAGGGCCTTCGCCAAGCGCGCCCTCGACGTCGTCAACGCCGGGCGCCCGCCGTGCCCCCTGTGCAGCCTCCCGCTCGACCCGGAAGGACACGTATGTCCGCGCCAGAACGGATACCGCCGCGGAGCGTGACCACCGACGCGGCGGCGGCCGAGTTCCTCGCGCTGGGCGAACTGACCGTGCGCGGACGCATCCGTGAGGCGTCCAACGCGGCGCTGTACTGCACGGTGACGCACGACGGGCGCGAGGCGGCCTGCATCTACAAGCCGGTCGCCGGCGAGCGGCCCCTGTGGGACTTCCCCGACGGCACCCTCGCCCAGCGCGAGGTCGCCGCCTACGAGGTGTCCGAGGCCACCGGCTGGGGCCTGGTCCCGCCCACCGTGCTGCGCGAGGGGCCGTACGGCGAGGGCATGGTCCAGCTGTGGATCGAGGCGGTGCCGGAGACGGAACTGCTCGCCCTGGTGGACGAGGAGGACCCCGGCCCCGGCTGGAAGGGGATCGCCCTCGCCGAGGTCGGCGAGGGCCGCACCGCGCTGCTCGTGCACGCCGACGACGAGCGGCTGCGCAGGCTCGCCGTACTGGACGCCGTGATCAACAACGCCGACCGCAAGGGCGGGCACCTGCTGCCCGCCGACGGCGAGCGGCTGTACGGCATCGACCACGGGGTCACCTTCCACGCCGAGAACAAGCTGCGCACCCTGCTGTGGGGCTGGGCGGGCGACCCGCTCACCGGGGAGGCCCGGACGGCGCTCGACGCCCTCAGGGAGGCCCTGAAGGACGGCGGTGCCCTGGCGACCAGGCTCGGCGACCTCATCACCCCCGCCGAAGTCGACGCCACGCGCGCGCGGGTCGACACCCTGCTGGCCTCCGGGAAACACCCCGAACCCGGCGGCGAGTGGCCGGCCATCCCCTGGCCGCCGGTCTAGGCACCCGCGTATCGCGGCAGCACGGGGGCCGGTGTCGCGCAAGAGTGCCCCACCGGCCATCCGGACCGGTCCGGTTCGTGTACGGAACATCCGTCCGGTTAGGCTCATGACATGCATGCCTGGCCCGCTTCCGAGGTCCCCGCCCTGCCTGGTCAGGGCCGCGACCTGAGGATCCACGACACCGCGACCGGAGACCTGGTGGCCCTCGCCCCCGGTCCCGTCGCCCGCATCTACGTCTGCGGCATCACGCCGTACGACGCGACCCATATGGGGCACGCGGCGACCTACAACGCGTTCGACCTCGTACAGCGCGTGTGGCTCGACACCAAGCGGCAGGTGCACTACGTCCAGAACGTCACCGACGTCGACGACCCGCTCCTGGAGCGGGCCGTGCGCGACGACGTCGACTGGACCGCCCTCGCCGAGAAGGAGACCGCCCTCTTCCGCGAGGACATGACGGCGCTGCGGATGCTGCCGCCGCGGCACTACATAGGCGCCGTCGAGGCCATACCCGGCATCGTCCCGCTCGTCGAGCGGCTGCGCGACGCCGGCGCCGCCTACGAGCTGGAGGGCGACACCTACTTCTCCGTCGAGGCCGACCCCCACTTCGGCGGTGTCTCCCACCTCGACGCCGCCGCCATGCGCCTGCTCTCCGCGGAGCGGGGCGGCGACCCGGACCGGCCGGGCAAGAAGAACCCGCTCGACCCGATGCTGTGGATGGCGGCCCGCGAAGGGGAGCCCAGCTGGGACGGCGCCTCCCTCGGCCGTGGACGTCCCGGCTGGCACATCGAGTGCGTGGCCATCGCCCTCGACCACCTCGGCATGGGCTTCGACGTCCAGGGCGGCGGCTCCGACCTCGCCTTCCCGCACCACGAGATGGGCGCCTCGCACGCCCAGGCGCTCACCGGCGAGTTCCCCATGGCCAAGGCGTACGTCCACGCCGGCATGGTCGCTCTCGACGGCGCGAAGATGTCCAAGTCCAAGGGCAACCTGGTCTTCGTGTCGCGGCTGCGCCACGACGGCGTCGACCCCGCCGCCATCCGGCTGTCGCTGCTCGCCCACCACTACCGCGCCGACTGGGAGTGGACCGACCAGGTGCTGCGGGACGCCGTCGCCCGGTTGGAGCGCTGGCGTGCCGCCGTGTCCCGGCCCGACGGCCCGCCCGCCGAGGCGCTCGTCGAGGAGATCCGCGACGCCCTCGCGAACGACCTGGACTCGCCGGCCGCGCTCGACGCCGTCGACCGCTGGGCCGCCCGCCAGCAGGAGAGCGGCGGCACGGACGAGGGCGCGCCCGGCGTCGTCTCCCGCGCGGTGGACGCCCTGATGGGCGTGGCCCTGTAGGCAGGCACACAGCCGCAGAACACCCGCGCACAGACGCGGAAACGGGGGCGCTTCCGCCGGGAAGCGCCCCCGTCCTCCATCAGTGAGCCCGCTCAGTCCTCCGACGACTCCTCGTCGTCCCCGGTCGCCTTCGGCGGCCGCGGCGGGCGGGTCCGGCCACTCGGGTTGTCCCGCAGAAACGGCGTGCCGGGCGGTCCGTCGCCGCCGTCCGCCGTGGCGTGTCCGCCCGGTCCGCCGACGATCTCGCGGTCGGTGAGGTGGGCCTGGAACTGGCCGTAGTAGGCGATCCAGACCAGGACCGCGCCGATCATGGCGCCGAGCAGCTGGCCCGCGAAATAGGTCGGGACGTTGTTCCAGTCGCCGTCCTTGATCGCGATGCCGACCGTCACGGCCGGGTTGAGGTGGGCGCCGGAGAGCGGACCCGATATGTACGCCGCCGTCATGACCGCGAAGCCCCACCCGAAGGTGATGGCGACCCAGCCGGCGTTGCGCGCCTTGGAGGCCTTGAGCGTCACGGCGGCACAGACACCGCCGCCGAGCAGGATGAGTATGGCGGTACCGATGGTCTCGCCGATGAAGATGTCGGAGCTGGACACCCGCGACTCCTTTGTCCTTCGTCCAGGGGAAGCCGAACCCCGGGTCCCTCCGGGTGTTCCGGCGCCCTCGGTATGAGAGCGATGGCGGCCCTTGGCGTTGTCACACTCTAACGCGTATTGCCGGTAGGTGTTCGACAATGCCGACCGATGGACGCGAGTCTCGCTCGGTGTCCCGGGTGCGTCAAGAGTCCTGTTATCGAAAGCACGATCGTTATTGATCGTCTCGGGTTATCGGCCTCGGGCGGACATGAGTGAGGGCCGGGACGCTCTCTCGCGCCCGGCCCTCGTGTCCCTCCTCGGCCGCTAGAACCGCCCGGCGCCCAGATCTCGCGACACCGCGCGGGCACAGTCCCGGACGGCCGCGACCAGCTCGGGCCGCAGCTCGCCCTCCCGGCACAGCCGCTCCACCGCGCCGGTGATGCCGACCGCGCCGACCGGCATGCGCCTGCGGTCGTGGATGGGGGCGGCGATGGAGGCGATGCCCTCCCAGGTCTCCTCCACGTCGGCCGCGTAACCACGCGCGCGCGTGATGTCCAGGATGTGCTCGAACCCGTCCGGCTCGCAGACCGTCCGGTCCGTGAACGCCTTGCGGTCGGCCTCCAGCGCCTCGCTGTGCGCGACCGGGTCGTACGCCGACAGCACCTTGCCCAGTGCCGTGGAGTGCAGCGGCTGCATGGCCCCGATCTCCAGCACCTGCCGGCTGTCGTCGGGCCGGAAGACGTGGTGCACGATCAGGACGCCCTGCTGGTGCAGGACGCCGAGGTGGACGCTCTCCCCGCTGGAACGGGCCAGGTCGTCCGTCCACACCAGGGCGCGGGCCCGCAACTCGTGCACGTCGAGGTACGTCGTGCCCAGGCGCAGCAGCTCCGCGCCCAGCTGGTAGCGCCCGGAGGCGTCGTCCTGCTCCACGAAGCCCTCCTGCTGGAGGGTGCGCAGGATGCCGTGCGCGGTGCCCTTGGCCAGACCCAGCGAGGAGGCGATGTCCGACAGGCCGAGCCGCCGCTCACCGCCCGCGAGCAGGCGCAGCATCGCGGCCGCCCGTTCGAGCGACTGGATGTTCCGTGCCATCGACGTACTGCCTCCGTCCCCTTCGACTGCCGACCTCGGCGCCACTGACGTCGTTCGGCAATGCCGAACACTACCGGTCGATGCCGACCTCCCGCCAACCATCGGCGGGCAACTGTTGCACTTCGGCCATGTCCCGGTGGCCACGGCCGTGCTCCAGAGGCCGCCGGGGACCGGCCGTCATCCTTTCGGCGGGCGTTTCGCCCCGCCACACTCGTCCGCCTCGTGGACGCCCCGACCATCCGTCCCCGGTCCCGGCTACCCTGGCGGCGTGCGTTCTCCCCCGGGGCGTCCCCAGACGGACGGCACCCGGGCAGCGCAAAGCCGACAGCCGTCGCATCCTAGGGAGCCCTTTCATGGCCTCGTCGCCATCCACCCCGCCCGCCGACACCCGGACCCGTGTGTCCGCCCTCCGCGAGGCCCTCGCCACCCGTGTCGTGGTCGCCGACGGCGCGATGGGCACCATGCTCCAGGCACAGGACCCCTCACTGGACGACTTCCAGCAGCTGGAGGGGTGCAACGAGGTCCTGAACCTCACCCGGCCGGACATCGTGCGCTCGGTGCACGCGGAGTACTTCGCCGCCGGTGTCGACTGCGTGGAGACGAACACCTTCGGCGCCAACCACTCCGCGCTGGGCGAGTACGACATCCCCGAACGCGTCCACGAGCTGTCCGAGGCCGGCGCCCGGGTGGCCCGCGAGGTGGCCGACGAGTTCAAGGCCCGCGACGGCCGGCAGCGCTGGGTCCTGGGCTCGATGGGCCCCGGCACGAAGCTCCCCACCCTCGGACACGCCCCGTACACGGTGCTGCGCGACGCCTATCAGCGCAACGCCGAGGGCCTGGTCGCGGGCGGCGCCGACGCCCTGCTGGTGGAGACCACGCAGGACCTCCTCCAGACCAAGTCCTCCGTGCTCGGCGCCCGGCGCGCCCTGGACGCCCTCGGCATCGACATGCCGGTGATCGTGTCGGTGACGGTGGAGACCACCGGCACCATGCTGCTCGGCTCGGAGATCGGCGCGGCCCTCACCGCGCTGGAGCCGCTGGGCATCGACATGATCGGCCTGAACTGCGCCACCGGCCCGGCGGAGATGAGCGAGCACCTGCGCTACCTCGCCCGGCACTCCCGCGTCCCGCTGTCCTGCATGCCCAACGCGGGCCTGCCGGTCCTGGGCAGGGACGGGGCGCACTACCCGCTGACGGCGCCGGAGCTCGCGGACGCGCAGGAGACCTTCGTCCGCGAGTACGGCCTGTCCCTGGTCGGCGGCTGCTGCGGCACCACGCCCGAGCACCTGCGCCAGGTCGTCGAGCGGGTCCGGGACACGGCCCCCGGTGAGCGGCAGCCGCAGCCCGAACCGGGCGCCGCCTCCCTCTACCAGACGGTGCCCTTCCGGCAGGACACCTCGTACCTGGCGATCGGTGAGCGGACCAACGCCAACGGGTCGAAGAAGTTCCGCGAGGCCATGCTGGAAGGCCGCTGGGACGACTGCGTGGAGATGGTCCGGGACCAGATCCGCGAGGGCGCGCACATGCTCGACCTGTGCGTGGACTACGTCGGCCGCGACGGCGTGGCCGACATGGAGGAGCTGGCCGGGCGCTTCGCGACCGCGTCGACCCTGCCGATCGTGCTGGACTCCACCGAGGTCGAGGTCGTCCAGGCCGGGCTGGAGAAACTCGGCGGCCGCGCGGTGATCAACTCGGTGAACTACGAGGACGGCGACGGCCCGGAATCCCGCTTCGCCCGGGTCACGACGCTGGCCCGGGAGCACGGCGCCGCACTCATCGCGCTGACCATCGACGAGGAGGGCCAGGCCCGCACCGCCGAGAAGAAGGTCGAGATCGCGCAGCGGCTCATCAACGACCTCACCGGCAACTGGGGCATCCACGAGTCGGACATCCTCGTCGACTGCCTGACCTTCACCATCTGCACCGGCCAGGAGGAGTCCCGGAAGGACGGGATCGCCACCATCGAGGGCATCCGGGAGCTGAAGAAGCGGCACCCGGACGTCCAGACCACGCTCGGCCTGTCCAACATCTCCTTCGGTCTCAACCCGGCCGCCCGCATCCTGCTGAACTCCGTGTTCCTGGACGAGTGCGTGAAGGCCGGTCTCGACTCGGCGATCGTCCACGCGTCGAAGATCCTGCCGATCGCCCGGTTCGACGAGGAGCAGGTCACCACCGCGCTGGACCTGATCTACGACCGGCGCGGCGAGGGCTACGACCCGCTGCAGAAGCTGATGCAGCTCTTCGAGGGCGCCACCGCCAAGTCCCTCAAGGCGTCCAAGGCCGAGGAACTGGCGGCGCTGCCGCTGGACGAGCGGCTCAAGCGCCGCATCATCGACGGTGAGCGAGGCGGCCTGGAGCAGGACCTGGACGAGGCCCTCCAGGAACGTCCGGCGCTGGAGATCGTGAACGAGACCCTGCTGGACGGCATGAAGGTCGTCGGCGAGCTCTTCGGCTCCGGCCAGATGCAGCTGCCGTTCGTGCTCCAGTCCGCCGAGGTCATGAAGACCGCGGTGGCGCATCTGGAACCGCACATGGAGAAGACGGACGCCGACGGCAAGGGCACCATCGTGCTGGCCACGGTCCGCGGCGACGTCCACGACATCGGCAAGAACCTCGTCGACATCATCCTGTCCAACAACGGCTACAACGTCGTCAACCTCGGCATCAAGCAGCCGGTCTCCGCGATCCTGGAGGCGGCCGACGAGCACAGGGCCGACGTCATCGGCATGTCCGGGCTCCTGGTCAAGTCCACGGTGATCATGAAGGAGAACCTGGAGGAGCTCAACCAGCGCAAGCTGGCCGCCGACTACCCGGTGATCCTCGGCGGCGCGGCCCTCACCCGGGCCTACGTCGAACAGGACCTGCACGAGATCTACGACGGCGAGGTCCGCTACGCCCGCGACGCCTTCGAGGGCCTGCGCCTGATGGACGCGCTCATCGGGATCAAGCGGGGCGTGCCGGGCGCCAAGCTGCCCGACCTCAAGCAGCGCAGGGTGCGGGCGGCCACCGTCGAGGTCGAGGAGCGGCCCGAGGAGGGCCACGTCCGCTCCGACGTCGCCACCGACAACCCGCTGCCCGAGCCGCCGTTCCGCGGCACCCGCGTCGTCAAGGGCATCCAGCTCAAGGAGTACGCCTCCTGGCTCGACGAGGGCGCCCTGTTCAAGGGCCAGTGGGGCCTCAAGCAGGCCCGCACCGGCGAGGGACCCTCGTACGACGAACTGGTCGAGACCGAGGGCCGGCCCCGGCTGCGCGGCCTCCTCGACCGGCTCCAGACGGACAACCTCCTGGAGGCGGCCGTCGTCTACGGCTACTTCCCCTGCGTCTCCAAGGACGACGACCTGATCGTCCTCGACGACGACGGCAACGAGCGCACCCGGTTCAGCTTCCCGCGCCAGCGACGCGGCCGGCGGCTGTGCCTGGCCGACTTCTTCCGCCCGGAGGAGTCCGGCGAGACCGACGTGGTCGGCTTCCAGGTCGTCACGGTCGGCTCCCGCATCGGCGAGGAGACGGCCCGGATGTTCGAGGCCAACGCCTACCGCGACTACCTCGAACTGCACGGCCTGTCCGTGCAGCTCGCCGAGGCCCTCGCCGAGTACTGGCACGCGCGCGTGCGCTCCGAACTGGGCTTCGCCGGGGAGGACCCCGCCGAGATGGAGGGCATGTTCGCCCTGAAGTACCGGGGCGCCCGCTTCTCCCTCGGCTACGGCGCCTGCCCGGACCTGGAGGACCGCGCCAAGATCGCCGACCTGCTCCGGCCGGAGCGCATCGGCGTCCACCTGTCGGAGGAGTTCCAGCTCCACCCCGAGCAGTCCACCGACGCCATCGTCATCCACCACCCCGAGGCGAAGTACTTCAACGCCCGCTGAACCCCTTTGTGAGCCGCTCCACAGGTCACACCAGGCGTTCCCGTCCCGCACGACGTACACTGGTCGGTCCACCGCAGGCCGGTTCCCCACGTGGGAACCGGCCTGATCGTCCCTCAAGGAGGTACGTGGATGACCAGCACGGTCCCCGCACTCGGAACCCGTACGGCCGAAGGCTCAGCCCTGCAGGCCGTGCTCCTCGACATGGACGGCACCCTGGTGGACACCGAGGGCTTCTGGTGGGACGTCGAGGTCGAGGTCTTCGCCTCCCTCGGCCACACCCTCGACGACTCCTGGCGCCACGTCGTGGTCGGCGGCCCCATGACCCGCAGCGCCGGCTTCCTGATCGAGGCCACCGGCGCCGACATCACGCTCGCCGAACTCAGCGTGCTGCTCAACGACGGCTTCGAGCAGCGCATCGACGGCGACCTGCGGCTCATGCCGGGAGCCGCCCGGCTCCTCGCGGAGCTGTCGGCGCACGAGATCCCCACCGCCCTGGTCTCCGCCTCGCACCGGCGCATCATCGACCGGGTACTGACCTCGCTCGGCCCGCGGCACTTCGCCCTCACCGTCGCCGGTGACGAGGTACCGCGCACCAAGCCCCACCCCGACCCCTACCTGGCCGCCGCGGCCGGGCTCGGCGTGGACCCCGTGCGGTGCGCCGTCGTCGAGGACACCGCGACCGGGGTCGCCGCCGCAGAGGCGGCCGGCTGCCAGGTCGTCGCCGTGCCCTCGGTCGCCCCCATCACACCGGGCGCACGGCGCACCGTGGTCGGCTCGCTGGAAGAGGTCGACCTGACATTTCTGCGCGGTCTGATGACCGTAATGCTCTAGGCGTTCACGGGGGTATTCCCGCCTTCCCCAGATGGCCGAATTGCAGCACCGGTCACCGGCGTCCGAGTGTGACGTTCCCCACGTTGCCAGGGGTCGACAGACGTGCGTAGGTGTGCTGCTTTCGGCCGGGCGAACGTTGTCGAGGTGTCCTTGTGTCCCGATTGGTGAAAGCCTGCACTAATCCTTCCACTGTCGGGTTTTCGGTGTGTCCACACCCGGTTTCGCTCCGTGATGAGCACCCAACTCCGGTGCCTGCGAGCCCCCGTGCGGGCGCGGACTAATCTCGTCGCGAGAACGTCCGCCACTACCCCCGTGATCCGCCGCGACACCCCTGCATTCCGGATACACGGACCGACAGCTCTGGAGAAACTCGAGCATGAACCGTAAGACTTTGGTGCTGCCGGCCGTCGTCGGCCTGCTCGCGCCCGTTCTCGCCGCCTGCGGCGGGTCCGACGGCGGCAGCGGCGGCGGGGACGCGATATCCGTCGGCACCACGGACCGGTTCACCATCACGAAGGACGACGCGGCCCCCCTCGACCCGGCCTGGGCCTACGACGTCGGAGCCTGGAACATCCTCCGCCACACCTCGCAGACGCTGATGACCCAGCCGCGCGGTGACGGTGAGCCCGTCCCCGAGGCGGCCGAGAAGTGCGCCTTCACCGACACCGGCAACGAGCGCTACGCCTGCACCCTGCGCGACGGCCTGAAGTTCTCCAACGGCGACGCCATCACCGCCGAGGACGTCAAGTACTCCATCGACCGCGCCATCTCCCTGAAGGCGGACAGCGGTGTCTCCGCGCTGTTGTCGACGGTGGACACCGTGGAGACCCAGGGCGACCGCGAGGTCATCTTCCACCTCAACTCCGCCGACGCGACCTTCCCGTACAAGCTGTCGACACCCGTGGCCGGCATCGTGAACAAGGCGTCCTACCCGAAGGGCAAGCTGCGCGAGGGCTTCGAACTCAGCGGGTCCGGCCCGTACGAGATGAAGGGCGAGTCCAGGGACGGCGTCCTCAACAAGGTCGTGTTCACCAAGAACCCCAACTACAAGGGGAGTCTGACGGTGAACAACGACAAGGTGGAGCTGGTGTCCTTCGACGACGCCGAGGCCATGGGCAGCGCCCTGGACAAGGGCGACATCGACGTCATGACGCGCGCGATGACGCCGGAGCAGATCCGCAAGCTCTCCAACAGCTCCGACGGCGACGTCAAGCTCATCGAGGTGGCCGGTCTCGAGATCCGGTACCTGGGCTTCAACGTCGACGCGCCCAGCGTGAAGGACAAGGCCGTCCGGCAGGCCATGGCCCAGCTCATCAACCGCGACGAACTCGTCGCCAAGGTCTACGGTTCGCAGGCCGAGCCGCTGTACTCGATGGTTCCGGCCAGCATCACCGGCCACTCCAACTCGTTCTTCAACAAGTACGGCGACCCGAGCACCAGCGAGGCGAAGCAGACGCTGAAGTCGGCCGGCATCGACACGCCGGTCAAGCTGACCCTGCACTACACCACCGACCACTACGGTGCCGCGACCAAGCCGGAGTTCGAGGAACTGCAGCGGCAGCTCAACGAGAGCGGCCTCTTCGACATCGACATCAAGGGCACCCCCTGGGCCGTCTTCCAATCCGCCGAGCGCGACCTCAAGTACGACGTCTTCGGCATGGGCTGGTTCCCCGACTTCCCGGACGCGGACAGCTTCATCGCGCCGTTCCTCGACAACGGCAACACGCTCAACTCGCCCTACCTGAACCCGAAGATCATCAACGATCTGATCCCCGAGTCCCGGCGTGAGGCCGACCGCCTCTCCGCGGTGGACACCCTCACGGAGATCCAGGACATCACCGCCGAGGACGTCCCGGTCATCCCGCTGTGGCAGGGCAAGCAGTACGTGGCCGCCGGCGACGACGTCACCGGCACCGCCTACCTGCTCAACTCCTCCTCGTCGCTCCAGCTGTGGGAGCTGGGCCGGGGTGTGAGCGACTGACACCCCCGCCGGACAACGCGAAGGGCGCCCTCCTCCGACCGGAGAAGGGCGCCCTTCGGGTTTCCCACACGGCACGCGCGCCAGAACGCGGCGGGCGCCGAACCGGATGCCCTACTGCGCGCCGGGGCGGACCAGACCGCTCTCGTACGCGTACACCGCGGCCTGCACGCGGTCCCGCAGGCCCAGCTTGGTCAGCACATGACCCACATGCGTCTTCACAGTGGTCTCGCTGACGAACAGGTCGGCGGCGATCTCCGCGTTGGACAGACCCCGGGCCACCAGCTTCAGCACCTCGACCTCGCGGTCCGTCAAGGTGTGCAGGGTGTCCGGCACCGGCTCGTCGCCCGAGGGCAGATGCGTGGCGTACTTGTCGAGCAGCCGTCGGGTGATGCTCGGCGCGAGCATCGCCTCGCCGCCCGCCACCACCCGGATCGCCTGCACCAGCTCGTTGGCCGGAGCGTCCTTCAGCAGGAACCCGCTGGCGCCCGCCTTCAACGCCTCCACCACGTACTCGTCGAGGTCGAAGGTGGTCAGCACCAGCACCTTCGCCGGACCGTCCCGCTCGGGCCCGGTGATCTGCCGGGTCGCCTCCACACCGTCCATCCGCGGCATGCGGATGTCCATCAGCACCACATCGGGCTGCAGCGCCCGCACCTGGTCGAGTGCCTGGAGGCCGTCGCCGGCCTCGCCGACGACCGCGATGTCCTGCTCCGCCTCCAGAATCATCCGGAAGCCCGTGCGCAGCAGCGGCTGGTCGTCGACCAGTAGGACGCGGATGGCCACGTAAGTCTCCTTCGGCTAGCCCGGCCCCATTCTGCCCTGCTCGGTGCCACCGGACTCGGCCGCCCTCACCGGCAGCGGGTAGGGCGGGGGAGTACCGCCGAATTCCGGGCAGTGCGCCTGGTGGTCGCACCAGCCGCACAGCTTCGTGGGACGCGGACGCCACTCACCCGTCTCGGTCGCCAGCCGGATCGCCTCCCACAGCGCCAACAGCTTGCGCTCCACCCGCTCCAGGTCGGCGAGGACCGGATCGTACGTGAGCACGTCGCCGCTGCCGAGATAGACGAGCTGCAGACGCCGCGGGACGACCTTCTTCAGCCGCCACACCACCAGCGCGTAGAACTTCATCTGGAACAGCGCGCCCTCGGCGTACTGCGGCCTGGGGGCCTTGCCCGTCTTGTAGTCGACGATCCGCACCTCGCCGGTGGGAGCCACGTCGACCCGGTCGATGATGCCGCGCAGCCGCAGCCCGGAGTCCAGCTCCGCCTCCACGAACAGCTCCCGCTCGGCGGGCTCCAGCCGGCTCGGGTCCTCCAGGGTGAACCACCGCTCGACGAGTCGCTCCGCCTCCCCGAGCCACCGCGCCAGCCGCTCGCCCTCCGGATCGTCCGCGAACAGCTCGCCGACCTCCGGCCTGCTCTCCCGCAGCCGGTCCCACTGGCCGGGAACCAGCGCCTTGGCCCGTGGCGCGGTGCGTTCGGCCGCCGGGGCGTCGAAGAGCCGCTCCAGCACCGCGTGCACCAGGGTGCCCCTCGTCGCCGCCTCGCTCGGCTTCTCCGGCAGCCGGTCGATGACCCGGAACCGGTACAACAGCGGGCACTGCATGAAGTCGCCGGCCCGGGAGGGCGAGAGCGAGGCGGGCCGTATCGCCACGGGGGCGGGGGCGGCGGCCGCCGGGTCCACCGCCGCGTCCGCGCCGTCCGCCACCGTCGTCGCCGGTCGGACGGGTCCGCCCGCGTCCTCCGCGACATCCTCGATGCTCGTCTCCATGCCCACAGACCTTACGGCCCGCCACTGACAGTGACCCAGCCCGTGGGCCGTGACCTGTGTGACGGAAGGGAAGCACAGGGGTGCCGGGGCGGAACGGACGGGGGCGGACGCATACCATCGACAGGAGACCCTCCCGTCCGGCAGGCGGGAGACGCTTCGAACGAGGGGACACCGTGGACGTGAGCGGCGGGAGCGGGCAGCCGCGGTCCGGCAACGACGAGTCGGCCCGGCCCCAGCCAGGTCCCACGACCCCGGCCGCCGACGGCGCACAGCCGGACCCCGCGGCCTCCACGACACCCGGGACACCGGGCCCGGAGACCCAGCGCCCCCCGGCACCGGGCTCCGACGGGCCGGGAGCCGAGGCGCCGGACTCCGCAACGCCCGCGTGGACGCCGACCCCCCAGGCGCCCGGCCAGAGCCCCGCCGAGACGCCGGGCCAGAGCCCCGCCGAGACGCCGGGCCAGAGTCCCGCCGAGGCCACCGCCGCACGGAACGACGACGAGACGGCCCCCAAGACACCGGACGACGCGGCCCCGGCAGCGGATCCGGGCCGCGCCCCGAACCCCTACACCAACCCGAACCCGAACCCGGACGGGCCCCCGCCCCCGCAGTCCCCGCCCCGTCCCCCCGCCCACCACGCCGGCGGCAAACCCCACGGCCGCGGCAAGCGCGGGCCCGGACGGCCACCGCAGCGCCGCCCCGAGCCCGGGGGAGGGCTGCTGATGGGCAGGCCCTTCGGCGTGCCCGTCTACGTCGCACCCAGCTGGTTCCTGGTCGCCGCCCTGATCACCTGGGTGTTCGGCGGCCAGCTCGACCGCGTGCTGCCCGAGCTGGGCGCCGCCCGCTACCTCGTCTCCCTCTTCTTCGCGGTCGCCTTCTACGCCTCCGTCCTCGTCCACGAACTGGCCCACACCGTCGCCGCACTCCGCTTCAAACTCCCGGTGCGCCGCATCCAGCTCCAGTTCTTCGGCGGCGTCTCCGAGATCGAGAAGGAGGCCGAGACCCCCGGCCGCGAGTTCGTGCTGGCCTTCGTCGGCCCACTCCTCTCCCTGGTCCTCTCCGGCGTCTTCTACCTCGCCCTGCTGCCAGTCGAACCCGGCACCGTCCCCGGCGTACTGCTGGCCGGCCTGATGATCTCCAACCTGATCGTGGCCGCCTTCAACCTCCTGCCCGGCCTCCCCCTCGACGGCGGACGCATGCTCCGCGCCGTCGTCTGGAAGATCACCGGCAAGCCCATGCACGGCACCGTCGCCGCCGCCTGGGTCGGCCGGGCCCTCGCCGTCTCCGTCCTGATCGGGCTGCCCCTGCTCACCCAGTCCGGCGCCCTCGGCTCCGACGCCGTGGACAACGTCGGCATGGACACCGTCATGGACGCCCTGCTCGCCGCGATCCTCGCCGCCATCATCTGGACCGGCGCCGGAAACAGCCTGCGCATGGCCCGCCTGCGCGAACACCTCCCCGAACTGCGCGCCCGCGCCCTCACCCGGCGCGCCGTCCCCGTACCCGCCGACACCCCCCTCTCCGAGGCCCTGCGCCGCGCCAACGCCTCCGGAGCCCGCGCCCTGGTCGTCGTCGACACCGAGGGCGGACCCGTCTCCCTGGTCCGCGAGGCCGCCATCGTCGGCGTACCCGAACACCGCCGCCCCTGGGTGCCGGTCAGCACCCTCGCCCAGGACCTCACCGACGGCATGCGCGTCTCCGCCGAACTGTCCGGCGAAGAGCTCCTGGACGCCCTGCGCGCCAACCCCGCCAGCGAGTACCTGGTGATCGAGGAGACCGGCGAGATCTACGGCGTCCTCTCCGCGGCCGACGTCGAGCGGGCCTTCGTCAAGGCCATGGCCCGCCCCTCCTGACCACCGCTCTCCCACAGCGGTGGTCGGCGGCCCCGCCCGGGACCGGTAGGCTGGTCACATGTCCGAACCGACCGGTGCCGCCCGCAGGCGCGGGCCCTTCAAGGTCGGGGACCAGGTTCAGCTGACCGACCCCAAGGGCCGCCACTACACGTTCACGCTCGAGGCCGGGAAGAACTTCCACACCCACAAGGGTTCCTTCCCCCACGACGAACTGATCGGTGCTCCCGAGGGCAGCGTTGTCCGCACCACCGGGAACGTCGCCTACCTCGCGCTGCGCCCCCTGCTCCCCGACTACGTCCTGTCCATGCCCCGCGGGGCAGCCGTCGTCTACCCGAAGGACGCGGGGCAGATCCTCGCCTTCGCCGACATCTTCCCCGGCGCACGCGTCGTGGAGGCCGGCGTGGGCTCCGGCTCCCTCAGCAGCTTCCTGCTGCGCGCCATCGGCGACCAGGGCATGCTGCACTCCTACGAGCGCCGCGAGGACTTCGCCGACATCGCCCGGCAGAACGTGGAGCGCTACTTCGGGGAACCGCACCCCGCCTGGCAGCTCACCGTCGGCGACCTCCAGGACAACCTGTCCGACACCGACGTCGACCGCGTCATCCTCGACATGCTCGCCCCCTGGGAGTGCCTGGAGGCCGTCTCCAAGGCCCTCGTGCCCGGCGGCATCCTGTGCTGCTACGTCGCGACCACCACCCAGCTCGCCCGGACCGTAGAGTCCATCCGCGAGATCGGCTCCTTCAACGAGCCCACCTCCTGGGAGACGATGATCCGCAACTGGCACGTCGAAGGCCTCGCCGTCCGTCCGGACCACCGGATGATCGGCCACACCGGCTTCCTGCTCACCGCCCGCCGCCTCGCCGACGGCGTCGAGCCGCCCATGCGCCGCCGCCGCCCCGCCAAGGGCGCCTACGGCGAGGACTACACCGGCCCCAACGCCGACGGAGGCGCCGGCCGCTAGGGCGGCCCCGTGCCGCGATCAACGCAAAGAAGCCGGGGGGGTGGGGGGTGGGGGGGCGCGCGGCCGGCGCAGCCACGAGCGCGGACGGCGCGGCACCCACCTCCGCCCTGGA
>NZ_JBHXNW010000106.1:0-25669 GCF_042717365.1 Streptomyces sp. NPDC058534 | reverse complement strand
CGACTGGTCCCTCGGTGATGACGACGGCGGTCGCCCGTCGACTGGCCCTTCGGGGACCGGCGGTCCCCCGTCCTCAACAGCGCGGTCGACGACAAGCGACTGCTGCGGAACCCCGTCAAGGAGCACCGCGGTGTCAAGCCTCCCCGGCGTACGGGGAAGAAGGCCAAGGCCTGGACCCGGTCCGTCGTCGACGCGGTCCACCACGGCCTCCAGGACCGCTACAGGTTCGCGGTCGACCTCGGATTCGGACTCGGCCTGCGCCAGGGAGAAGCTTCGGCCTGGGGGAAGAGGACTTCGACTTCGAGGCCGGCGTCGTACGCGTCCGACGTCAGCTCAGGTGGGACACCAAGGGAAGGCCGTACTTCTGCCTTCCCAAGGGCGGCAGGACGCGCGAGGTGCCGCTGTCCCCGACCGCGGTTCGGGGCGGACCAGTACGGCGAGGGGTTCGCGACCGTTCGCCGGGGAGTGCGCGTGAGGGCGGTTTAACTCGATCGTGTGATCGTCGTCCTCCGGGCTCGCGGTGGTCCGGGCAGTCCGGGCTAACGTGATCGTGCGATCTGGGACGCCGGGAGATGGTGATCGGCACGTCCCCGAGGGCGTGCCGCATCGCGCCGGCTTCCCGCCGCCCCGGCCACGAGCATGACACATAGGGGAAGCAGGCGTGACGCGCGTCAACAGCGCCCGGGACAAGCGAAGTCGACGTTTCCGCTTCGGGCGGGGATCACCCGTGCCATGGTGGGGAATAACCAACTCCCGTTCCCCCACAGCCCCTCAGGGAGGCCCCATGCTGCGCGGCATCGACGTCAGCGCGTACCAGTCGTCCAGTTACGGCACGGACGGCCTCTCCTTCGTCTTCGTCAAGGCGACGGAGGGCCGTACGTACGTCAACCCGAAGCTCGCGGCGCAGACGGAGCGGGGCCGCGACGCCGGACTCGTCGTCGGCTTCTACCACTTCCTGTGGCCGGGCAACCTCGACGCCCAGGCCTCGTACTTCGTCTCCAAGGCCCCCGACCGCAAGGGCGACGTCCTCGCCGTCGACTGGGAGACGACGGGCGAGGGCACCCACGCGAGCAACGCGGAGAAGGACAGCTTCATCCGGAAGGTGAGGGCACTGCGGCCCGACAACCGGGTGATCCTCTACGCCAACAGGCACTTCTGGTTGACGGTGGACACGACGTCGTACGCGGGCGACGGCCTGTGGATCGCCGACTACGTGACGGCCGGCAAGCCGAGGATTCAGGCCACGTGGCGCTTCCACCAGTACACCGACGACCCACTGGACAAGAACGTCGCCGCATTCGAGAGCAAGGCGGCACTCAAGAAGTGGGCCGACGGCGCCTGATCCGGCTATGCGACTGAGGGCCGGATCCATTCCGCCCGCAGCCGCTTCGCCGGGGGATCCGACAAGTACCTGTTGAGCAGCCCAAAAGTCCGAAGCGCGGAAGGCAGGCCTCCGGGCCCGGCGCCCCGCAGATCGCGCATTTCCCTTCCTGCCGCAAGAGCAGTCGGCCGATGAAGTCCTTGGTCACGTTGTAGTGCCCCAGGCGGACTCGCTCCGCGTTGCACGGCTTGCAGTACGGTCGCGGAGCACCCGACGCGTTGAGTCTCGAATACTCGGAAACCGGTTTGCTCTCGCGGCAGTGGAGGCACTCGATCACTATCGAAGGGCGCGAGTACGTTGTGCCTCCGCAGCTGCGCGTAGTGGGTCCTGCACAGGCCTCGCGTCAAGGGATAGCGCTCGGAAGAGCGGCCGCAGGCCCACCCGGCGCCGCTCGCACCACATATCTTCATTTCCCCCCGACAGCCCGCGCGGCGTGGGCCCCTCGCGTGGGTAACGAAGCGGGCGAACGCGCGTAACGCCCTGGCTCAGACATACGAACGGGGCGCCCCCGGTCTCGCCGGGGGGCGCCCCTGGGCGTGTGGGCGTTACTTGTTCAGGGGCGCCCAGAACTCCTCGAACGACATCAGCTTGTCGCCATCGAGGTCGCGGTTGGCGATGATCGCCTCGGCCACCGACTCGGTGACGTTCCAGTCGCCGCCCTGGGCCAGCGCGGCCTTGAACTCGGCCGCGGTGATGAAGCCGTCACCGTCCGTGTCGATCCGATCGAACTGCCTGCGTGCTTCCTCGATGTCCGCCACCGGTCCGCCCCTCATTCCCTGCTCAGCTGGTCTGCTCTGCTCGTCCCGCGGACGAATCTGACGCGAGTCAGAATATCTGCCCGCGGTCCGGCGTCAGTGCCAGGGCCGGTAGTGCGGATTGCTCTCGCAGTCGCTCATGATCTCGGTCCTGGTCTGCCGGTCGACCGGGCAGACCCCGATGATGTACTGCCGCTTGATGCCGCCGGGGAAGGCCACCTCGACCTGGTCGGCCCACTTGTGCTTGTTGCCGATGGTCTTGTTGACGTCGATGCCGCCGGGGGCGTCGACGTAGTAGTTGTAGCCGGACTTGTACCAGGTCTTGTAGAGGTCGTGGTCGTAGGTCGTGGAGACGTACGGCGAGGGCTGGTTGACCAGGACGTACTTCTCGACGTCGTACTGGCCGTTGTACACGTCCTTGGCGTGGAAGCCCTCTTCGAAGACGACCTGCGGGCCCCGGCTGTCGCTGCGGTAGAGGGTGCCGCAGGTGGTGCGCCAGACCGGCTCGGGGGTGATGCGGTCGACGTCGACACCGCGGTCGGCGGCGGCCTTGGTCTTGTCGTCGAACTGGGGGCAGGCCGGTGCGGCCTTGGCGGGCGCCGTCGCGGGGTCGGCCGAGCCGGGGACGGTGGCGGCCGACGTGGCGAAAACGGCGGCGAGCGACAGGACGGCAGCGGCGGCCCTGCGGCGCAGGCTAGTGGTGATCATGCGGCCACGATCCCGGTTACGGAGCGACACGTTCCGGATTCTCACCCTTAGGTGGCGTGTCCGGTGAACGGTGTTGCTCCCGGCGGCAGATGGCCACTCACCGGTCCACGACCCGCATCTCGAACCACGTCGTCTTGCCGCGCGGCAGCAGGTCGACGCCCCATCGGTCGGACAGCTTGTCCACGAGGAAGAGGCCGCGCCCGCTGATGTCCGTCTCCTGCACCGGCATCAGGCACGGCAGCCCCCGGGAGGGGTCGCGGACCTCGATGCGGATCCAGCCGGGGCGGCGGCGCATGTGGAGGCCGAACACCCGGGCGCCGGTGTGGCGGACGGCATTGCCGACCAGCTCGGAGACGAGCAGGACGGTGTCCTCGGTGGCCTTGGGGCCGAGCTGCCACTGGCGCAGCGCCACCACCTGGGCCAGCCGGCGGGCGGTGGCGGCGGACTCGGGGCGGGACGGTAACGGAACCTCGCGCTCCGTGGGGTTGCCGAACAGCTCCAGCGCCTTGTGCGCGCGTTCGTCCTCCACCGCCGGCGACCAGCGCGCCGCGGTCGCACGTCCGGCTCCCCGCGGCTGTTCCGTACCCTCCAGCCCCGCCATGCCACCATCATGGCCGCCCCCGGAGGGCTCCGTGGCCGTTCCCGGGGAATACGCTCTCGTGCGGGCCCGGCCCGACGAGGGCTCGTCGGCATATGCCAGAGGCAGCTCGGTACCGGAAACGACCCCACTGACCTGGGCGGACGGCTCGGCCGGAGACAAGCGGCGGCCTCCCTCGACACGACACGCTTAATGGTGCGTTAAGGCTGCCATAAACCGCCCCATCGAGGGACCCGGATCAGACATCGCGTCAATTACGAGTGACCCGGGCCCACTTCGGGTGAAGGTCCGCCCGCGCCGGTCAGCGGAACTTCGCCTTCCCGGGGCCCTCCTCCACGAAGCTGCGCATCCCGCGTTCACGGTCCTCGGTGGCGAACAGACCTGCGAACCAGTTGCGTTCGACGGCGAGGCCGGTCTCGATGTCCGTCTCCAGGCCCGTGTCGACGGCCTCCTTCGCCGCACGCAGCGCGATGGCCGGCCCCTTCGCCAGCCGCGCGGCCCAGGCGTGCGCCTGCGCGTAGACCTCGCCGGCCGGGACCACCCGGTCGACCAGGCCGAGCGTCAGCGCCTCCTCGGCCTTCACCTGCCTGCCGGTGAAGATGAGGTCCTTGGCCCGGGAGGGGCCGACCAGCCGGGAGAGCCGCTGGGTGCCGCCGGCGCCCGGGATCAGGCCGAGCAGGATCTCGGGCTGGCCCAGCTTGGCGTTCTCCCCGGCGATGCGGAAGTCGGCGCAGAGCGCGAGTTCGCAGCCGCCGCCCAGCGCGTAGCCGGTCACGGCCGCGACCACCGGCTTGGGGATGCGGGCCACCGCGGTGAAGGAGTCCTGCAGGGCACGGGCGCGCACGATCATCGCCGCGTGGTCCATCGCCTGCATCTCCTTGATGTCCGCGCCCGCGGCGAACACCTTCTCGCCGCCGTAGATCACCACGGCGCGTACGTCGTCGCGGCGGGTGGCCTCCTCGGCGAGCTCCTTGAGCCGGTCCTGCGTGGCGACGTCCAGCGCGTTCATGGGCGGGCGGTCGAGACGCAGCGTGCCGACGCCTTCGGCGACTTCCAGATTCACGGTCAGGTTAGCGGGCGTTCACGCGCCGTGGGGGTGCGGGTGCGTTGTCGGCTCACGGCCGGTGGTGGGTTGCTCGCGCAGTTCCCCGCGCCCCTTACGGGGCTTACGCCTTCCATTTCTCCCAGGACATGTTCCAGCCGTTGAGGCCGTTGTCCGGGGCGATGGTCGCGTCCTCGGAGTTCTTCACCACGACCACGTCGCCGATGAGCGAGTTCTCGAAGAACCAGGCGCCCGGCGCCTTCTCGTCCCAGCCGCCGCGCACGTCGCGCAGCCCTATGCAGCCGTGGCTGGAGTTGCGGTTGCCGAAGGCGTCGCCGCCCCAGTAGTTGCCGTGGATGAAGGTGCCGGAGGTGGACAGGCGCATGGCGTGCGGGACGTCCTTGATGTCGTACTCGCCGCCGTAGCCGACGGTCTCGCCGTTCATCCGGGTCACCGCGAGCCGCTCGGTGATGACCATCTGGCCGTTCCAGGTCTCGTAGCCGGGCGAGCCGGTGGTGACCGGGATGGTCTTGACGGTCTTGCCGTCGCGCACGACCTTCATCGTGAGCTTCTTGGCGTCGACGACGGAGACCTGGCTGCGGCCGACGGTGAAGGAGACGGTCTTGGCCTGCTTGCCGTAGACGTCCTCGCGGCCCTCGACGCCGTCGAGGTTCAGGTCGACGGTGACCTTGGTGCCGGCCTTCCAGTACTTCTCGGGCCGGAAGTCGAGGCGGTCGTTGCCGAACCAGTGGCCCGCGACCTCCACGGCCGGCTCGGTCTTGACGCGGATGGCCTTCTCGACCTCCTCGGGGTTGGTGATGCCCCGGGTGAAGCGGATCGAGAACGGCATGCCGACGCCGACCTTCGAACCGTCCTCCGGCGTGAAGGTGCCGACGAAGGTGTTCTCGGGCGTCAGCGTGGTGAAGCGGGAGTCCTCGGCCGCCGAACGCCCCTCGGCGTCCTTGGCGACCGCGTGCACGGTGTACGTGGTGGCGGCGGCCAGGTGGGTGGACGGCGTCCAGGTGGCGCCGTCCCCGGATATCTTCCCGTCGACCTTCGCGCCCTCGGCGTCCTTGACCACGACCTCGGTCAGCTTGCCCTCGGCGGCACCGACCTTGAGCGCGCCGCTGGTGTCGACGGCCTTGGCCCCGTTCTTCGGCGCGATGGTGACGACGGCCTCGGACTGCTTGCTCTGTGCCGCGGTGGAGTCTTTGTCCTTGCCGTTCCTGCCGTTCCCGGCACCGCCCCCCGAGCCCGATCCGCCCCCGCCGCACGCGGTGACCGTCAGCATCAGCACGGCGAGCACCGCCCCCGATATCGGACGCACGTTCAACTTGTCTCCCCTCGCCGGGCCTGGTCCGGCCCGCACCCCGGTGCGCCCGCGCGCACCGGCGCATCGTAACCGCAGGCCAGGGGGTCGGGGGACTGGTGAAATGTCACTGTTCCGTACCGAGTTGGCGCGGGGGCGCCAGGGTCACTTCACGGCGCTGCCCGCCGTCCACTTCTTCCAGCTCATGTTCCAGCCGCCGAGCCCGTTGTCCGGGGCGACCGTCTTGTCCTTGCTGTTGACCACCTCGACGACGTCGCCGATGAGGCTGCGGTCGAAGAACCAGCCCCCCGGGGTGTCGGAACCGCCGCCCTTGTCGTCGCGCAGCCCGATGCAGCCGTGGCTGACGTTGGCCCGGCCGAACGTGTCCTCGGGCGCCCAGTAGTTGCCGTGCAGGAAGGTGCCGGAGCTGGTCAGGCGGATGGCGTGCGGGACGTCCGGGATGTCGTACTCGCCGCCGAAGCCGACCGTGCGGCTGTTCATGCGGGTGACGTCGAGCATCTCGGTGATCACCATTTTGCCGTTGTAGGTGGGGGTGGCCGGTGCCCCCGCGGTGATCGGCACGGTGGCCAGGAGCGAGCCGTCGCGGCGCACCTCCATGGTCCGGCGGCCCGCGTCGACCTGCGAGACCTGGCTGCGGCCGACGGTGAAGGAGACCTTCTTGTGCTGGAGCCCGTAGGCGCCGGGCGCGCCCTCGACGTCGCGGAGGTCGAGGGCGACGGTGACCTCGGTGCCGGGCTTCCAGTACTCCTTGGGGCGGAAGTCGAGGCGCTCCTTTCCGAACCAGTGGGGCCGGATCTCGACGGCGGGCTTCGCGGTCACCGAGATGGCCCGTTCGACGGCGGCGCGGTCGGTGATCTCCCGGTTGAACTCCAGCGAGACGATCATCCCGGTGCCGACGACCGAGCGGTTCTCGGGGGCGACGTACGCGATGAAGCGCTCTTCGGGAACGTAGGTGGTGAAGGTGGTGTGCCGGGCCGAGCGGTGCCCTCCGCCGTCCAGGGCGACCGCGTCGACCGTGTACTTCGCGGCGAGGGCGAGCCGGTCGTCGTGGGGGCGCCAGCTGAGTCCGTCGGCGGAGATCCGGCCGGGCACCGGCGTCTCCTGCGCGTCCTGCGACCTGACGACCTTCACCGACTCCAGCCGTCCGTCGGGCACCCGCACCGACAGCTTCTTCTCCGGCCGGACGGCTTTGCTCCCGTCGTCGGGGGTGACCCGGATGACGTCCTCGGCGGCGGGTGGCTTGCCGAGCACCCCGCCGATGCCGGAGCCGATGCCGCCGCCGTCCGAGGTGCATCCGGCGGCCCCGGCCAACAGTCCTGCCCATGTCAGTACGGCGGCCAGAGCGGCCCCCGCGCGCCGTGCGCGCCCATGTACGTGCCTCACATCCACCCGTAACGACCGGCCCGCCCTGGGGAAACGTGAGTGCGAGCCACCCGGTGGGCAGAACTGTGGGGAGGACGACGCGACGGGGAGCAGCGGCCGGGACGCCGCACGCCCTCTTGCCGGACGTCGTTCCATGAGCCGTGGGAGGCTGACAGGTGTCCAGCGCAGCCGAGCAGGAGGCGGTGGCCGGGAATCGGGCCGCCGACGACGCGCGTCCCTCCGTCGTGGTCAACGGCGCCCGGCGCGCCGCGCCGCCGCCCACCGTGCCGGCCTGGCCGGGCACCCCGGTGCCGCTGGGCGCACGGTTCCGGACCGGCCCGGACCAGGTGGCGGGGACGAACTTCGCGCTGTGGGCGGGCGGGGCGGAGGCGGTGGAGCTGTGCCTGTTCGACGGGCCGGGGCCCGGGGGCGGGGAACGCCGGGTGCGGCTGACCGAGCTGACCCACGAGATCTGGCACGGCTTCGTGCCGGGCGTCCTGCCCGGGCAGCGCTACGGCTTTCGGGTGCACGGCCGCTGGGACCCGTGGACCGGCGCCCGCTGGAATCCGGCGAAGCTGCTGCTCGACCCGTACGCGCGCGCCGTGGACGGCGACTTCGGGCTGCCGCCGCAGGTGTACGGGCATGTGCGGGACTGGCCGGAGCAGCGGGTGGCGGACACCGTGCGCGACGAGCGGGACTCGGCGCCGTACGTCCCGAAGGGTGTCGTGGTCGATGACGGCGGTCCCGACGACGAATGGACGTACGACCGGCGGCCGAAGACGCCGTGGGCGGACTCGGTCATCTACGAGCTGCACGTGCGCGGCTTCACCAAGCTGCACCCGGGCATCCCCGAGGAGCTGCGCGGCACGTACGCGGGCCTCGCGCACCCGGCGGCGATCGAGCATCTGACGCGGCTGGGCGTGACGGCGGTGGAGCTGCTGCCGGTGCACCAGTTCGCTCACGAGAGCCATCTGCTCGACCGCGGGCTGAGGAACTACTGGGGCTACAACTCGATCGGCTACTTCGCCCCGCACGCGGCCTACGCCGCCTCCGGCACCACCGGTGAGCAGGTCGGCGAGTTCAGGCGGATGGTGCGGGCGCTGCACGCGGCGGGCATCGAGGTGATCCTCGACGTGGTCTACAACCACACGGCGGAGGCCGGCGAGCTGGGTCCGACGCTCTCCCTGAAGGGCATCGACAACCGCGGCTACTACCGCCTCCAGGCCGACGCCCGCCGGTACGCCGACTACACGGGCTGCGGCAACACGCTGCACGTCGTCCAGCCGCACGTGCTGCGCCTGATCACCGACTCGCTGCGGTACTGGGTGACGGAGATGGGCGTGGACGGTTTCCGTTTCGACCTGGCGGCGGCGCTGGCCCGCTCGATGCACGACGTCGACATGCTGTCCCCGTTCCTCGCGGTGATCGCGCAGGACCCGGTGCTGCGCCGGGTGAAGCTGATCGCCGAGCCGTGGGACGTGGGCTCGGGCGGCTATCAGGTGGGCGCGTTCCCGCCGCTGTGGACGGAGTGGAACGACCGCTACCGGGGCGCGGTGCGGGACTTCTGGCGGCACGCGCTGCCGGACGTCCGGGAGATGGGCTACCGCCTGTCGGGCTCCAGCGACCTGTACGCGTGGGGCGGGCGCAGGCCGTACGCGTCGGTCAACTTCGTCACCGCGCACGACGGCTTCACGCTGCGGGACCTGGTGAGCTACGAGCGCAAGCACAACGAGGCGAACGGCGAGGGCAACCGGGACGGCACGGACGACAACCGGTCCTGGAACTGCGGTACGGAGGGAGAGACGGAGGACGAGGACGTACGGGCGCTGCGGCGGCGCCAGCTGCGCAACCTGCTGACCACGCTGCTGCTGTCGACCGGGGTGCCGATGCTGGTGGCGGGCGACGAGATGGGCCGCACCCAGCGCGGCGGCAACAACGCCTACTGCCAGGACAACGCGATCAGCTGGGTGGACTGGAGCCTGCTGGACGATCCGGAGTGGCGCCCCCTGTTCGAGCTGGCCTCCCGCCTGATCGCGCTGCGCCACCGGCACCCCGTCCTGCGCCGCCGGGCCTTCTTCTCCGGCCGCGCGCACTCCGCGGACGGCCTGCGCGACCTGGCCTGGTTCACCGCGCGGGGCACGGAGATGACCGAACGGGACTGGTATGCCCCGGCCGCCACGCTCGGCATGTACCTGTCCGGGCGGGACATCCCGGGCCGCGACGAGCGGGGCGAGGCGATCTCCGACGACAGCTTCCTGGCCGTGCTCCACGCGGGTGAGGCTCCGGCCGACTTCGTCCTGCCGGGACCCCCGTGGGCGGAGCGGTACGAACTCCTCGTCGACACCGGCCGCGAGGACCAGACGGAGGCGCCGGGCACCGCGTATCCGGCGGGGGCGCCGGTCACGGTACCGGCGCGGACGGTCTTGCTGCTGCGGGCGGGGTAGCGCGGATGGCGGCATGCCCGGCGAATGATGCCCCCGTACGACCCCGGTGCGCGCGAAAACTCGGTGGGCAGTGTCAGTGGTGAACCGTAGGCTCGCTGCTGATGCCCACTACACCCGTTCCCGCCCCGGACTCCTCCTCCGGCAACCGTTCCACCGTGCGCTCGCTGTTGCGGTTGTGGCCGTATGTACGCCCCGTGCGCGTACGGTTGGCGACCGCGGCGGGTGTCGCGATCGTCGCCTCCTGTGTGGGGCTGGTGATTCCCCTCGTCCTGAAGTGGATGGTGGACGGGCCGGTCGCCGACCGCGATCCGGCCGGCGTGTGGCTCGGGGCGCTGTACCTGCTGCTGCTCGGGCTGGCGGAGGCGCTGCTGTTCGGGTTGCGGCGGTGGATGGTGGCCCGCCCGCTGGCCGGCGTGGAGGCGGGGATGCGCGCGGACCTGTACCGGCGTCTGCAACGGCTGCCGGTGGCCTTCCACGACCGGTGGGCGTCGGGGCAGTTGCTGTCGCGCGGGACGACCGACCTGATGCTGCTGCGCATGTTCCTCGCCTTCCCGTTGACGTTCCTGCTGGTCAACGGGGTGACGATCCTGGTCGGCGTGGGCATCATGCTGGTCCAGGACTGGACGCTCGGCCTGGTCGTCCTCGGGCCCGCCATCCCCGTGATGATCACCTGCGTGGTCTTCGAGAAGAAGTACTCCTACGTGGCGCGGCGGGCGCAGGACCAGGTCGGGGATCTGACGACCGTAGTCGAGGAAAGCGTGCTCGGCATCCGGATCATCAAGGGGTTCGGCCGGCACCGCAGCCAGGCGCGGGCCTTCCACGAGCTGTCCCACACACTGCGGGGGACGGAGCTGCGCAAGGCGCGGCTGCTGGCGGCCATCTGGGCGGTCATCGTCGTCCTGCCGGAGGTGGCGATCGGGGCTGCGCTGGTGGTCGGGTCGGTGCAGGTGGCGGACGGGTCGCTGTCGGCGGGGACGCTGGTGGCGTTCCTGTCCACCGCGCTGGCCCTGCGGTGGCCGGTGGAGTCCATCGGCTTCCTGCTGGCGATGAGCCAGGAGGCGGCGACGGCCACGGACCGGTACTTCGAGGTGATGGACGCCGATGTTGAAACGCAGGGCACCGCTGCCGCCCCAGCGGCACGACTGCCCGCAGCTGAGCGGGTCGACGGCCTCCGGTTCGAGAACGTCCGGTTCCGGTACCCCGACGCGGCCCCCGACTCCCCGCCCCTCCTGACGGACGTCGACCTGCACATCCGTCCCGGTGAGTCCATGGCCCTGGTCGGGGCCACCGGCAGCGGCAAGACGACGCTGACCGCGCTCGTCCCCCGCCTACACGAGGTGACCTCCGGACGGATCACGCTGGACGGCGAGGACATCACCGCGCTGTCCCGCGAGGAGCTGCGCTCGATGGTCGCCGTGGCCTTCGAGGAGCCCACCCTCTTCTCGGCCACCGTCGGCGAGAACGTGCTGATGGGGACCGGCGAAGGCGCCGGCGACGAGGAGCTGGGCCGGGCGCTGTCGGTCGCGCAGGCCGATTTCGCGCACGCGCTCCCCCAGGGCACCGGCACCCAGGTCGGCGAGCAGGGCCTCAGCCTCTCCGGCGGGCAGCGCCAGCGCCTCGCGCTCGCCCGGGCCGTGGTCGGCAGACCGAGGTTCCTCGTCCTGGACGACCCGCTGTCCGCCCTCGACGTGCACACCGAGGCCGCCGTGGAGGCCGCCCTGCGCGACGTCCTCGCGGACACCACCGCCCTGATCGTGGCCCACCGCCCTTCCACGGTGATGCTCGCCGACCGCGTCGCCCTGCTCTCCGGGGGCCGTATCGCGGCCGTCGGCACCCACCACGAACTGCTGCGCGGCAACGCCGAGTACGCCCACCTGATGTCCGGGCTCGACGGGCACGAGGTGCCCGGGACGCCTGGCGGACTCCGGAAAGAGGACGCCCGATGACCGCGCCCACGGCCACCGCGCCGGACCGGGAGCAGCCGGACGGCGGGCACCCGGCCGGGTCCGGGGCACGCGCGGACGGCGACCTCTTCGACCAGGACGTCCTGCCCAGCCCGCCCGGTGCGACCGGCACCCTGCTGCGCTCCCTGCTGGCGCCGCTGAAGGCCCGCGTCGCCCTGACCACCCTCCTCCTGCTGCTCCAGCAGGCGGCGGTGCAGGCGGGCCCGCTGCTGGTGGCGTACGCCATCGACCACGCGGTGCCGGCCCTGAGGGACGACGACCACGGTCCGCTGATCGCGGTGGGCGCCGGCTATCTGCTGTGCGCGCTGGCCGCGGGCGGACTCCAGTACGCGTTCATCGCGGCGGCCGCCCGGGTCAGCCAGGACGTCCTCCTCGACCTGCGCGGGCGGATCTTCCGGCACGCGCAGGCGCTGAGCGTCGACTTCCACGAGCGCTACACCTCGGGCCGGCTCATCTCCCGCTCCACCACGGACGTGGAATCCCTGCGCGAACTGCTGGACGAGGGCCTCCAGGAGCTGGTGACGGTCATCCTCTCCTTCGTCTACATCGCGGCCCTGCTGCTCTGGCTGGACCTCGGTCTCGGCGCGGTCGCGGTGGCCTCGTTCGTACCGCTGTACGCGCTGGTGCGGCTGTACCAGCGGCGCGCGGCACGGGTGTACCGGCACCGGTCCACGGCGATCGCGGCGGTGATCGTGAAGTTCGTGGAGACGATGAACGGCATCCGTCCGGTGCGCGCCTTCCGCCGGGAGGCCGCCAACGACGCCGCCTTCGCGGTCCTGAACCGGCGCCACGAGCGGACCAACGGCGACGCCCTACTGGAGATGGCCCGCTACGTCGTCGGGTCCCGGCTGGTCGCCAACACGGCCGTCGCGGGCATGGTGCTGTGGGGCGCCTACCGGGTCGCAGGCGGCACGCTTGCGCTCGGCGTGCTGGCGGCGTCGGTGCTGTACCTGCGCCGGCTGTACGACCCGATCGACCGGCTCGGCATGTTCCTGAACTCGTACCAGTCGGCGGCGGCCTCCCTGGAGAAGATCGCCGGGCTGCTGGCCCAGACGCCGTCGGTGCCCGAACCTGCCGCACCGAAGGAGCTGCCCCGGGCGGCCTCCGAACACCCCGGCCGCGAGGTGGTCTTCGACGCGGTGAGCTTCGGCTACCGCACCGGCGGCGAGGTGCTGCCCCGCTTCGCCCTGACGCTCCCGGCCGGGCAGACGGTCGCCGTCGTGGGGTCGACCGGCGCGGGCAAGTCGACGCTGGCCAAGCTGCTCGCCCGGTTCTACGACCCATCCCACGGGCGGGTCCTGCTCGACGGCGTCGACCTGCGCGACCTGGCGGTGCCCGAGCTGCGGCGCGGGGTGGTGATGGTGACGCAGGAGGCGTTCCTGTTCTCCGGCACGGTCGCCGACAACATCGCGATCGGCCGGCCGGAGGCGACGCGGGAGGAGATCGAGCGGGCCGCGAAGGCGATCGGCGCCCACGACTTCATCGCCGCGCTGCCCGACGGCTACGACACCGACGTCCGCAAGCGCGGGGGCCGCATCTCCGCCGGTCAGCGGCAACTAGTGGCGTTCGCACGGGCGTTGCTCGCGGATCCGGCGGTGCTGATCCTGGACGAGGCGACCAGTTCGCTGGACGTGCCCGGGGAGCGGGCGGTGCAGCGGGCGATGACGACGGTGCTCAAGGGCCGTACGGCGGTGGTGATCGCGCACCGGCTGTCGACCGTGGCGATCGCGGACCGAGTACTGGTCATGGAGCACGGCCGGATCGTGGAGGACGGCCCCCCGGACGAACTGATCGCCGGCACGGGCCGGTTCGCGGATCTGCACCGGGCATGGCGGGACAGTCTCGCGTGAGGGCGGGCGGGCCCAGGTCGGACAGGCCCTGAGAGGGGAGTCATCGGTGATCGACGCGTACGAGGATCCCGGCACACCGGACCGCCGGGGCGGCTGGCGGTACCTGGTCTGGCTGGTCGGGCGGCAGTGGCCGCGTTGTCTGGCGGGGGCGGTGCTCGCCAGTACCTGGATGGTGCTGCTGGCGGCGACGCCGTTCCTGATGGCGCGGGCCGTCGACCACGGCCTGGAGCCCGGTGACATGGGCGCGCTGGCGGGCTGGACGGGCGCGCTGGTCGGCGTCGGGGCGGTCAACGCGTGGCTGGGCATGCTGCGGCACCGCACGATGACGCTGGTGCGGTTGGACGCCAACTTCCGCACGGTCAAGGTGGTCGTGGGACACGCCACCCGGCTCGGCGCCGCGCTGCGCGGACAGGTGGGGACCGGCGAGGTCGTCACCATCGGCGTCGGCGACGTACAGACCATCAGCAGCTCACTCACGGCCGTCGGACCGGGCATCGGTACGGTCGTCGCCTACGCGGCGGTCGGCGGACTGATGCTGTCGGTGTCGACGCGGCTCGCCCTCGTGGTGCTCATCGGGGTGCCGGTGCTCGCGGTGCTGCTGGGTCCGCTCATGGGGCGCCTCCAGGGCCGGGAGACCGAGTACCGGGAAGGGCAGGCCGTGCTCACCGCGCGGATCGGCGACCTCGCGGGCGGGCTGCGAGTGCTGAACGGGCTGGGCGGCAAGGGCCTGGTCGCGGACGCGTTCCGCCGGGACTCGGGGCTGCTGCGCGAGCGGGGCTACCGGGTCGGGGCGGTGACCAGCTGGATCCAGGCCCTCGGGGTGGGCCTGCCGGTGCTGTTCCTGGCGCTGGTCACCTGGCTGGGCGCCCGGCAGGCCGCGCGGGGGCAGATCAGCGTGGGCGAACTGGTCTCGGTGTACGGCTATGTGGTCGCGCTGGGCTGGCCGGTGGCGTTCCTCATCGAGATGGGCCACCAGCTCAGCCGGGGTGTGGTGGCCGCCCGCCGGGTGGTCGCCTTCCTGCGCCTGGAGCCCGAGCCGGACACCGGTACCCGCGACGCCCCCGCCGAGCCCTCGCCCCTGCACGACCCGGCCTCCGGCGTACGCGTCCTCCCGGGCCACCTCACTGCCCTGGCCGGCTCCCGCCCCACCGACGCCGCCGAGGTGATCGACCGCCTGGGCCGCTACACCCCGTCCGACGCGACATGGGGCGACGTCCCGCTGTCCGACATCCCACTCCCCCAGATCCGGTCCCGCATCCTGGTAGCCGAAGCGGAAGCCGACCTCTTCGCAGGCCCCCTGCGCTCTGTGATCGACGCTGCGGAGATCGCCCCCAGGGGCGCGGGCAGTGTCGATTTGCGGCTCCGCCGCGTGGGCGCGACCAGCCACGACGCACCCGCAGACGCCCGACGACAGCACCCGGCAGACGATTCGGCGCACCTCAAAGCCATCCACACAGCCGCCGCCGAAGACATCATCCGCACCCTCCCCGACGGCCTCGATTCACAGGTCGCGGCCCAGGCCAGCGACCTGTCCGGCGGACAACGCCAACGCATCCGCCTCACCCGCGCCCTGCTCACCTCACCGGAGGTGCTGCTCGCCGTAGAACCGACCTCCGCCCTGGACGCCCACACCGAGGCAACGGTCGCGGCCCGCCTCCGAGACGCCCGCAACGGCCGCACGACCGTCGTCGCGTGCACCTCCCCCCTCGTGCTGGACCGCGCCGACACGGTGGTGTACCTGGTCGACGGCAAGGCCGCCGCCACCGGCACCCACCGCGAACTCCTCGATACCGAACCGGGATACCGCGCGCTGGTCGCGCGGGACGAAGAGGTGGTCCGATGACGTCCGCGGGACAACTCCCCGTCGCCGGCCGCGCCGACGTCCGGCGCGCCGCGGCCCGCCTGCTCGGCGAGGACCGCCGCGCCCTCACCACCGTCCTCGGCCTCAACGCCCTGGCCGCCGCGGCCGGACTCGCCGGCCCGTGGCTGCTGGGCCGGATCGTCGACGAGGTGCGCGCAGGCGGCGGGGTCGGCGCCGTGGACCGCATGGCTCTCGCCATTCTGGTCTGCTCGCTGGCGCAGCTGCTGCTGGCCCGCTGGGCCCGCTACGTGGGCCACCGCTTCGGGGAACGGACGCTCGCCCGGGTGCGGGAGCGGTACGTGGACCGGGCGCTGGCCCTGCCCGCGTCGGTGGTGGAGCGGGCCGGCACCGGTGACCTGACGACCCGCGGCACCGCCGACGTGACCACCGTCGGCACCACGCTGCGCGACGCCGGACCCGACCTGCTGGTCAACTCGGTGCAGGCGCTGTTCCTCATGGGCGCGGTGTTCGTGCTCGACCCGCTGCTCGGCGCGGTCGGGGTGCTGGGGCTGACGCCGGCCTGGGTCGCGCTGCGCTGGTATCTGCGCCGGGCGCGGGCCGGGTACCTGGCCGAGGGCGCGGCCACGTCGGAGGTCGCGGAGAGCCTCGCCGCCACGGTGGCGGGGGCCCGCACGGTCGAGGCGTTCCACCTGACCGGCCGGCGCGTGTCGACCAACCGGGAGGCGCTGGAGGTCTCGCGCCGCACCCGGATGCGCACGCTGTTCCTGCGCAGCGTGTTCTTCCCGGCGGTGGACGTCTCCTACGTCCTCCCGGTGGCGGGCGTCCTGCTGTGCGGCGGGTTCCTGCACGCGCGCGGGTCGGTGAGCCTCGGGGCGGTGGTGGCGTGCGCCGTGTACCTCCAGCAGCTGACCGGGCCGCTGGACGAGGTGCTGATGCGGACCGAGCAGCTCCAGGCGGGCGCGGCCTCCTTCGCCCGGGTGGAGGGGCTGGCCCACGCCCCGCGGACGGCGGCGGACGAGTCGGCGGTCCCGGCGGACGACCGTATCGACGTCCAGGGGGCGCGGTACGCCTACGAGCGGGGCGGTGAGGTGCTGCGCGGCGTGGACCTGACGGTGCGGCCGGGTGAACGGCTGGCGGTCGTCGGTCCGTCGGGCGCCGGCAAGACCACGCTGAGCCGGCTCCTCGCGGGCGTCGACGCGCCGACCGCCGGCTCGGTGACGGTGGGCGGGGTGCCCGTGGTCGCCCTGGGACCGGAGCGGCTGCGCCGCCAGGTCGTGCTGGTCACCCAGGAGCACCACGTGTTCCTGGGCACGGTCCGGGACAATCTCCTGATCGCCGAGCCGGGCGCCGGGGACGGTGAGTTGTGGGCGGCGCTCGCCGCGGTGGGCGCCGAGCCCTGGGTGCGGGAGCTGCCCGGGGGCCTGGACACCGAGCTGGGCGAGAAGGGGCACCGGACGGACGGCTCGCAGGCCCAGCAGCTCGCCCTGGCCCGGGTGGTGCTGGCCGACCCGCACACACTGATCCTGGACGAGGCCACCGCCCTGCTGGACCCGACGACGGCCCGGCACACCGAGCAGGCGCTCGCCGCGGTGCTGAAGGGCCGTACGGTCATCGCCATCGCGCACCGGCTGCACACCGCGCACGACGCGGACCGGGTGGCCGTGATGGAAGGCGGCCTGCTGACCGAACTGGGCACGCACGACGAACTGGTGACGGCCGGCGGGGCCTACGCGGCGCTGTGGGGTTCCTGGCACGGGGAGCCGTCCGACCGGGTGGCTACTGACTGAGCGGACAGTCAGTAGTGGCGCGCGGGCGACGGTTCCGTTTATCGAACGTGAACTCCCGGTCAACGAACGATTTCCAGCCAACTTACTGACGCGCTCCTGACAAAGAGGGCGTACTCCTGCCACTCTTCCGTCGACCCCTTCACAGCGCCCCCACAGCTTCCCCACGAGCGCTGTGCAGCGGCCAGCTCCTGGCACGTGATCTCTGCGTATCGCACAGTTCCGCCCGGCCGGCCACCCGCCGACCGGTCTCCCCGGCCGCGCACCCCGCGGCCACGCAGAAGGAGTCGGTGTTGAGCAGCAGCACTCCCCACAGACGCACCTCCCACACCACGTCCCACGCCCCCTTCCGCCGCGTCACACACCGGCGTGCCGCGGCCGTCGCGCTGGCCGGTGTCGCCGCGCTGATCGCCACGGCGGTCCAGTCCGGCGCCGCCACCGCCGCGCCCGGGCCGGCCCCCGCACCGGGTGCCGAGTCGGTCACGCTCACCCCGGCCCAGCGCGCCGAGCTGATCCGCGACGCCAACGCCACCAAGGCCGAGACGGCCGGCGAACTGGGCCTGGGCGCCAAGGAGAAGCTGGTCGTCCGCGACGTCCTCAAGGACCGCGACGGCACGCTGCACACCCGCTACGAGCGGACCTACGACGGACTGCCCGTCCTCGGCGGCGACCTGGTCGTCACCAGCGACGCCGGGCGGACCGAGCGGGTCGTGAAGGCCACGCCCAAGGCGATCAAGCCGGCCACGGTGACGCCGAAGATTGCCGCCGGCAAGGCGGAGCGGCAGGCCGTGTCCGCCGCGAAGGCCGCCGGCACCGAGGGGGCGGAGGCCGACCGCGCCCCGCGCAAGGTGATCTGGGCGGCGAAGGGCACCCCGGTCCTGGCGTACGAGACGGTCGTGGGCGGCCTCCAGGAGGACGGCACCCCGAACGAGCTGCACGTGGTCACCGACGCGGCCACCGGCGCCAAGCTCTTCGAGTACCAGGCGATCCACAACGGCACCGGCAACACCATGTACAGCGGCACGGTGACACTGGGCACCGCGCAGTCCGGGTCGTCGTACACGCTGACCGACACCACGCGCGGCAACCACAAGACGAACAACCTGGGCGGCCGCACCTCCGGCACCGGCTCGCTCTTCACCGGCCCCGACGACGTGTGGGGCAACGGCCAGCCCTCCAACCCGGAGACCGCCGGCGCCGACGCCCACTACGGGGCCGCGCTGACCTGGGACTACTACAAGAACGTCCAGGGCCGCTCGGGCATCCGCGGCGACGGGGTGGGCGCCTACTCCCGCGTCCACTACGGCAACAACTACGTCAACGCCTTCTGGTCGGACAGCTGCTTCTGCATGACGTACGGCGACGGTTCGGGCAACGCCAACCCGCTGACGTCGATCGACGTGGCCGCGCACGAGATGACGCACGGCGTCACCTCCAACACCGCGGGCCTGATCTACAGCGGCGAGTCCGGCGGGCTCAACGAGGCCACCTCCGACATCTTCGGCGCGGCCGTCGAGTTCCACGCGAACAACTCCAGCGACGTCGGTGACTACCTCATCGGCGAGGAGATCGACATCAACGGCGACGGCACCCCGCTGCGCTACATGGACAAGCCCAGCAAGGACGGCGCGTCCAAGGACTCCTGGTACTCGGGGATCGGCAACATCGACGTCCACTACTCGTCGGGCCCGGCCAACCACTTCTTCTACCTGCTGAGCGAGGGCAGCGGCACCAAGACCATCAACGGTGTCACCTACGACTCGCCCACCTCGGACGGCCTCCCGGTCACCGGCATCGGCCGCGACAAGGCGGCGAAGATCTGGTTCCGCGCGCTGACCACGAAGTTCACGTCGACCACCAACTACGCGGCGGCCCGCACCGGCACCCTCGCGGCGACCGGTGAGCTGTACGGCACCGACAGCACCGAGTACAAGCGGGTGCAGGACGCGTGGGCGGGCATCAACGTCGGCTCCCGCTCCGGCGGCGGCGGTGGCGGCACCTCCTTCGAGAACACCGCCGACGTGGCGATCCCGGACAACGGCGCGGCGGTCACCTCGTCGGTCACCGTGACGGGCCGGGCGGGCAACGCGCCCTCCAACCTCCAGGCCGCTGTGGACATCGTGCACACCTGGCGCGGTGACCTGGTGGTCGACCTGCTGGCCCCGGACGGGACCGCGTACCGCCTGAAGAACTCCAGTTCCTCGGACTCGGCGGACAACGTGAACCAGACGTACACGGTGAACGCCTCCTCGGAGACCGCCAACGGCACCTGGAAGCTGCGCGTCCAGGACGTGGCGTCCCGGGACACCGGATACATCAACTCCGTCAGGCTCACCTTCCCGTAGGCCCGCACGCGGGGCCCCACGGTCAGGGCGCCGTCCCGGTGGTTCGAATCCCCGGGGCGGCGCCCTCCCCGTGTCCGCCCTCTTTTCGCCAAGCCCATACGCACCGAGGGTTGCCGCTCTGCCGAGGTCACGCGGGTTCACACCGCCGCCACATTCACCCGGACGTCAACTTTCGGCCAACATCATTCGACCCCCCTGACATGTACGCGCCCTGGGTGCCAGTCTTCGGTGATCCGCCGCACAACTTCGCAGCCAACTCCGGCCGGACACCCCACGCCGACCGGATCCCCCACCGAAGGAGTCTGTGTGTCCCCCCACTTCGCGCGCCACAAGCGCACCACCCTCGCCCTCGCCACCGCGGTCGCCACCGGCGCCCTGCTCAGCACCGGACTCGGCGCGGGCAGCGCCACCGCGAGCCCGGCCCTCCCGGGCGCCCCCCTCCTGCTGTCGGACACCGCACGCACCGCGCTCATCCAGGAGCAGCAGGCCGGCGCGGCCGGCACCGCGCGCGAGACAGGACTCGGCGCCAAGGAGAAACTGGTCGTCAAGGACGTGGTCAAGGACCGCGACGGCACCGTGCACACCCTCCCCCATAGCCCTTAAGGGGCATGGGGGGACCCCCATCGAGCGCACCTACGACGGACTGCCCGTCCTCGGCGGCGACCTCGTGGTGCACCGCTCGGAGTCCGGCGCCGCCAAGGGCGTGACCAGAGCGACGAAGGCCACCGTCAAGGTCGCCACCGTGACGCCGAAGGTCGACGCGGCCAAGGCCGAGCGGCAGGCGCTGTCCGCCGCCAAGGACGCCGGTTCGTCGAAGACGGCGGCCGACTCCGCGCCCCGCAAGGTGATCTGGGCGGCCGACGGCAAGCCGGTCCTCGCCTACGAGACCGTGGTCGGCGGCCTCCAGGACGACGGCACCCCGAACGAGCTGCACGTGATCACCGACGCCGCCACCGGCGCGAAACTGTACGAGTACCAGGGCATCGAGACCGGCTCCGGCAAGAGCCTGTACTCGGGCGCGGTCACCCTCGGCACCACCAAGTCGGGCTCGTCGTACCAGCTGTACGACACCGGACGCGGCGGCCACAAGACGTACAACCTGGCCCGCGGCACGTCCGGCACCGGCACCCTGTTCACCGACGCGGACGACGCGTGGGGCACCGGCACCGCCTCCGGCTCCGCCACCGACCAGACCGCCGCCGTCGACGCCGCCTACGGCGCGCAGACCACGTGGGACTTCTACAAGGACACCTTCGGCCGCAGCGGCATCAAGAACGACGGCAAGGCGGCCTACTCCCGCGTCCACTACGGCAACAACTACGTCAACGCCTTCTGGTCCGACGCCTGCTTCTGCATGACCTACGGCGACGGCACGGGCAACACCAACCCGCTCACCTCGCTGGACGTCGCCGGGCACGAGATGAGCCACGGCGTCACCTCCAACACCGCGGGCCTCAACTACAGCGGCGAGTCCGGCGGCCTCAACGAGGCGACCAGCGACGTCTTCGGCACCGGTGTGGAGTACTTCGCGAAGAACTCCGCCGACAAGGGCGACTACCTCATCGGCGAGAAGATCGACATCAACGGCGACGGCACCCCGCTGCGCCACATGGACAAGCCCAGCAAGGACGGCGCGTCCAAGGACTACTGGTCCTCCGGTCTCGGCGGCGTCGACGTGCACTACTCCTCGGGCCCGGCCAACCACTTCTTCTTCCTGCTGGCCGAGGGCAGCGGGGCGCGGACGGTCGACGGGGTGTCCTACGACTCCCCGACCTCCGACGGCTCCACCGTCACCGGCATCGGCCGCGAGAAGGCGCTGCAGATCTGGTACAAGGCGCTGACCACGTACATGACGTCGACGACGAACTACAAGGCGGCCCGCACGGCGACTCTGAGCGCGGCGTCCGACCTGTACGGCGCCGACAGCACCGAGTACAAGACGGTGGGCGCGGCCTGGACCGCGATCAACGTGAGCTGACGCATCCCAACACGCGGCGGACGGCACCCGGGACCAGCGGTTCCCGGGTGCCGTCCTAGTCTTGGTGCCCATGTCCTTCACGTACGACGCCGTCGGCGCCACCCGCGAGCAGGGCCACTACCCGCCCGGCTTCCGCCCCATGCACGTACGCACCCGCCTCGGTGAGGGCGAACCGGTGTTCCAGCGGGCCGTGGAGGCCGTACTCACCTGGGAGATGCACCGGGAGATGGGTGTCGGCATCGACGCGAGCGCGGAACGGGCCGCGCCCGGCGTCGACGTCACCGTCACCCTCGCCGGCATGATCAAGGCGCCCTGCCGGGTGGTGTGGACGCTGGACGAACCCCGCCGGGCCGGCTGGGCCTACGGCACGCTGCCCGGTCACCCGGAGTCCGGCGAGGAGGCCTTCGTGGTGGACCGCACCGGTGACGGCACGGTGTGGCTGACCGTGAGCGCCTTCAGCCGCCCCGCCAAGTGGTACGCCAAGGCCGGCGGACCGGCCGCCCGGGCCTTCCAGCACGCCTACGCCCGCCGGTGCGGCAGCGTGCTGCGACGGCTGAGCGGCGGCGACGAGGAGGACTGAACGCCCCTGCTCGGCCACCGCCGCCCGGCCGCCGTCGTTCACCTCATCAGCAGCCCCGCCGCCTGGGCCAGGTCGTCGGACGGCACCGCCACGAGCCCCGTCTCCGCGCCGGACGCCAGCAGGCGGTGCGCGGGCAGCACGCGGACCGTGTAGCCGAACGGGCCGGTGCGGTCCAGGGCCAGCGGGCCCTCGTACACCCAGCGGCCCTCCAGGTCGGGCCCGCCCACCGGCTTCAGCGGCACCTTCGAGGCGTCGGTGATCCGGTCCTCGGAGTCCACCCGCCCGGAGACCGCCTGCACCTCCACGTCCTCCGGCGCGAGATCGCCCAGCTTCACCCGCACCCGCAGCCCGAGCGTCGAGCCCAGCTCCGCCGGCGCGGTGGCCGTCGCGGACGTCTCCACGTGGTCGACGCTCACGCCGGGCCAGGCGGCCCGCACCCGGGTCTTCCACTCGGCGAGGCCGCGGGCGGAGTCCGGGTCCATCGCGCGGTGCGCCTCGGCGGCCGGGGCGTAGAGCCGCTCGACGTACTCGCGGACCATGCGGCCGGCCAGCACCTTCGGCCCGAGCAGGCTGAGGGTCCCCCGGACCATCTCGATCCACCGGTCGGGCAGCCCGCTCGCGGCCCGCTCGTAGAAGCGGGGGGTCACCCGCTGCTCCAGCAGGTCGTAGAGGGCGGCGGCCTCTATGGCGTCGCGCCGGTCAGGATCGGTGCCCGCGCCGTCGGCGGTGGGGATCGCCCAGCCGAAGTCGGGCTGGAACCACTCGTCCCACCAGCCGTCGAGCACCGACAGGTTGAGGCAGCCGTTGAGCGCCGCCTTCATGCCGGAGGTGCCGCACGCCTCCAGGGGCCGCAGGGGGTTGTTCAGCCAGATGTCGCAGCCCGGGTAGAGCTTCTGCGCCATCGCCATGCCGTAGTCGGGCAGGAAGACGATGCGGTGCCGCACCCGCGGGTCGTCCGCGAACCGCACCAGCTCCTGGACCAGCCGCTTGCCGCCGTCGTCCGCCGGGTGCGCCTTGCCGGCGACGACGATCTGGACCGGCCGCTCGGGGTGCAGCAGCAGGTCCATCAGCCGGTCGCGGTCGCGCAGCATCAGCGTCAGCCGCTTGTACGACGGGACGCGCCGCGCGAAGCCGATGGTGAGCACGTCCGGGTCGAGGACGTCGTCGATCCAGCCCAGCTCGGCGGCCCCGGCGCCACGCTGCCGCCAGGAGGCGCGCAGCCGCTCCCGCACCTCCTCGACCAGCTGCTCGCGCAGGGTACGGCGCAGATCCCAGATGTCCTGGTCGGGGATGTCGGCGACCGAGTCCCAGCGGTCCGAGCCGCCGACGGTCATGGCGTCCTCGGCCCGCTGGACGCCGATCTGCCGGGCGCCGAGCCGGAACACCTCGGGCGCCACCCAGGTCGGGGCGTGCACCCCGTTGGTGACGGAGGTGATCGGCACCTCGTCGGCGTCGAAGCCGGGCCACAGTCCGGCGAACATGGAGCGGCTGACCCCGCCGTGCAGCAGGGAGACGCCGTTGGCCCGCTGGGCCAGCCTGAGGCCCATCACGGCCATGTTGAACAGGTTGGGCTCGCCGCCGGGGTAGGTCTCCATGCCGAGCCGCAGGACGCGTTCGACGTCGATGCGCGGCAGTTCGGAGTCGGGGCCGAAGTGGCGGGCGACCAGCTCACGGTCGAAGCGGTCGATGCCGGCCGGCACGGGGGTGTGGGTGGTGAACACGGTCCCGGCCCGTACCGCCTCCAGCGCCGAGCCGAACTCCAGTCCCTCGTCGCAGAGTTCGGCGATGCGTTCAAGCCCCAGGAAGCCGGCGTGACCCTCGTTGGTGTGGAACACCTCGGGACCGGCGTGGCCGGTGAGCCGGCAGTACGTCCGTACCGCCCGGACACCTCCTATGCCGAGCAGCATCTCCTGGAGGAGCCGGTGCTCGCTGCCGCCGCCGTAGAGCCGGTCGGTGACGCCGCGTTCGCCGAGGTCGTTCTCCTCGACGTCCGAGTCGAGCAACAGCAGGGGCACCCGGCCGACCTGGGCCAGCCAGACGCGGGCCCGCAGTTCCCGGCCGCCGGGCAGGGCGAGGGCGACGTGGGCGGGGGTGCCGTCGGGCTCCTTGAGGAGGGCGAGGGGCAGCTCGTGGGGGTCGAGGACGGGGTAGTGCTCCTGCTGCCAGCCGTCCCTGGAGAGGGACTGCCGGAAGTAGCCGTGCCGGTAGAGCAGGCCGACGCCGATGAGCGGCACGCCCAGGTCGCTGGCCGCCTTGAGGTGGTCGCCGGCCAGGATGCCGAGTCCCCCGGAGTACTGGGGCAGGGCGGCGGTGATACCGAACTCGGGCGAGAAGTAGGCGACGGCGGCGGGCAGTCGGCCGGACTGGGCCTGGTACCAGCGGTCGCCGGTCATGTAGTGGTCGAGGTCGTCGGCCACCGCGGTCAGCCGGCGCAGGAAGCGCCGGTCCTCGGCCAGCTCCGCGAGGCGCGCGGGCGGCACGGTGCCGAGCAGTCTCACCGGATCGCGGCCGGACGAGGCCCAGCACGCGGGGTCGACGGACTGGAAGAGGTCACGGGTCTCCGGGTGCCAGGACCAGCGCAGATTGCGGGCCAGATCACTGAGCGGCCGGAGGGGGTCGGGGAGAACGGGACGGACGGTCAGTCGACGAATCGCCTTCACCCGCACGACGTTACCGGGGCGATGTGTCCCTTGCCGGGGCCTTCGCCCGCAGGCGGCGTGGCGATATGGCTGGATCTCCCCCCGTCGGCCTTCTTGTGGCAGTTCGCCCCCGCGCGAAAGGCTGCACATGTCGCGAAGGCGCTGATTGCGGCAACGGCATCCGGGAAGGCGTGGGGACAGGCCCGTCGTGTGAGTCGACATACGCGCGAGTAGTTAACAAAGTGCCGGATTGCCCACCAGAAGAGTGTGGGAAGGCTCCTGCGGTACGCCCCGCACGCACCCGCAGGACCCACCTCCCCAGAGTCATCCGCCCACCCACGTTGACGCGGACAGGAGCGGTCATGCCCGCCACGCACCACTCGTCACCGACCGAGCCGGACAGCACCACCGCCGGCGGGACCATCGCCGACGGGACCACCTCCGTCGGACGCATCCCCGTCCTGGACGTCCGCCCGGTCGTCCGGCAGGGACGCAGGCCCGCCAAGGCCGTCACCGGCGAGTCCTTCGAGGTCTCCGCCACCGTGTTCCGCGAGGGGCACGACGCGGTCGCCGCCAATGTCGTCCTCAGAGATCCGCGGGGCCGGCCGGGGCCCTGGACACCGATGCGGGAGCTGGCACCAGGCACCGACCGCTGGGGGGCGACCGTCACCGCGGGCGAACCCGGAACGTGGTCGTACACCGTGGAGGCGTGGGGCGATCCGGTCGCCACCTGGCGGCACCACGCGCGCATCAAGATCCCGGCCGGGATGGACACCGACCTGGTCCTCGACGAGGGCGTCAAGCTGTACGAGCGTGCCGCCGCCGACGTGCCCGGGGCCGTGGACCGGCGGGTGCTGCTGGCCGCCGTCGACGCGCTGCGGGACGAGACCCGGCCGGCCGCCGCACGCCTGGCGGCGGCGTTGACGCCGGAGGTGGACGCGGTGCTGGCCCGCCATCCGCTGCGGGAGCTGGTCACCTCCTCCGACCCGCTGCCCCTGCTGGTCGAACGCGAACGCGCCCTGTACGGCGCCTGGTACGAGTTCTTCCCCCGCTCCGAGGGCACCCCCGAACAGCCCCACGGCACCTT
>NZ_JBHXNW010000105.1:0-26159 GCF_042717365.1 Streptomyces sp. NPDC058534 | reverse complement strand
GCGGCTCCGAAGGGCCAAAACCTTCATCTCCCGCACAGCACCATTTCCAGAAGTTGCCCTACGACCAACTCCATTTCATGTTCAGGACACACCAAACCCTCGCTATCTTCGTCTGGCGGCGGGTTGCCCGGTGGTGGATGCGGCTGCACCGCTGGAGCTGGACCGATCTGCGAAGGCACCTCACCGACCACACCGGCCGGTGGCAGATGCCTTCATCAGACGGGGTCGAACTGTTCAACCTCGGCCGGGTGCCAACCGAGCGATACCGGTACCGCGGCAACAAGATCCCAAATCCCTGGACCTTGGCCAACCACGCCTGACGGCAGAGACCGTGGAGAGCCCGGTGCGTGGAAACGCGCACGCCGGGTTCGGCGAGCGGCCCGCAGAAACGGACCGGTGGCGACACCGGCACCGCGCTGCGGGCCGACTCAACCACCCCGGAGCCCAATTGCGCTTCACCGATGCCGACGGACTGCGGCTCACCGCGTTCGCCACCAACACCACCGGCGTCCCGATCGGCGCACTCGAACTGCGGCACCGTCAGCGGGCACGCGCCGAGGACCGCATCCGAAACGCTCGCGCGACCGGCCTGCGCAACCTGCCCCTGCACGACACGGCGCAGAACCGGATCTGGCTGGAGATCGTCCAGATCGCCCTCGACCTGCTGGCCTGGATGCCCATGCTCGCCCTGACCGGTGAAACCCGCAGGTGGGAGCCCCGCCGTCTCCGGCTCCGCCTCTTTTCCGCCGCCGCCCAGATCGTCACGACCGCCCGCCGCCGGCACCTGAGATTCGCACGCCACTGGCCCTGGACCGACCTGATCACCGACGCCATCGCCCGGCTCGAAGTTCTCCCGAACCCCGGCTGACCAGCAAGTTCCCGCCCCTGCGAGCAGCACCATCCTGACCGGAACCGTGGAAACCGGCGCCCACCCGACGCGACAGCCGGGCCATCAGCCTGGCCACCACCAGCCCGAACAACCGAAACGGCCCGCCGAAGAAACCAACGGGCCGTCACGAAAGGTCGAGGCTAGGCCCCTGATGCCGGGTCAGCAAGGCACGCGCTCGTTCACCTGTGTCCCACAGGGGCTTTCCAGATCCGTCGGCGAAGCACGCTCTGCACCTCAGAAGGTGATGAGGACCTTGCCGAGGAGGCCGCCGGCTTCAAAGCTCTCGTGGGCGGTGCGGATGTCGTCGAGCGGGAAGCGGCCGGCGATCCGCAGCCGCAGCTCATCGGTGTCGACGAGCTTGGCGAGGTGGGCGAGGTCGGTGGCGTTCTCCTGGACGTAGCCCTTGCGGGCGCCTGGCACGTCGGGCAGGGGGTGGTCGGCGATGGAGACGAAGCGCCCTCCGGGGACGAGGGCCGAAGCCACGTCCGTGCCGGCGGTGTCGAGGACGGCCTCGTACCGGCCGCGGGGCAGGTCCTGCGGGCGGTGCCAGGCCCGCTCCGCGCCGAGCTCCGTCGCTGCCTGCTCATGGCCGGGCCGGGAGACCAGGGCATCGACGTGGGCGCCGGTCAAGCGGGCGAGTTGGACAACCAGGCCGCCGACCGCCCCGGCGGCGCCGACGACCAGGATGCGCTCGTCGGCGCTCAATTCCGCGGCGCGCAGGGCCTGCACGGCGGTCGTCCCCGCCAGCGGAAGGGCCGCCGCGTCCGCCAACGGCACGGTGGCCGGTGCGGGTGCGAGCAGATGGCCGGGCAGGGCGACCAGCTCTGCCCAGGTGCCGCGGCCGGTGGCGATCTGCGCGGACATGGCGATCACTTGGGCGCCCACCTCGTGGGCGGGGTCGTTGCTCGCGACGACCCGGCCGGAGATGTCCCAGCCGAGCGTGGCCGGCAGCGGCGGCCCTACCTCCCAGGCGCGGGTCTTCCAGTCGACCGGGTTGAGGCTGCTGGCCGCGGCGCGGATGAGGACTTCACCGGCGGCGGGTTCGGGTGCGGCAATCTCGCGGAGGGCCAGGACGTCGAGACCGCCGTGGCGGTCGATCTGGACAGCGCGCATGGTCAGAAGGGACCTTCCAGGGAGGGTGGGTTCGGGAGTCAGACAGCGGTGCCCACCGGGGCATTGCCGGTGTGCTGCGCGGTCCCGGTTCGGGGTAGAACCAGGTAGGTAAGGGCCAGGCCGGTCAGGCTGAGTACGGCACCGGCCAGGCCGGTCCAGCGCAGAGCGCCGGCGGCGACGATGGCCCCGCCGAGGGCAGAGCCAGCGGCGGCGCCGAGGTTGAAGGCCCCGACGTTGGCCGCGACAACGTCGGGGCGGAGCCGGCATGGCGCAGGATCAATCCCTGCAGCGGGGCGATGGCGGCTAGCCAGCAGACCCAGGGCCAGGACCGCAAGCACAGCGGTGGGCTGCCAGGCGGCGGCGAACGGCATGGCCACCAGCGCGCCGGTCAAGCCGCCGAACACCCCGCGCACAGTGGCGGACATGGACCTGTCGGTCAGCTTGCCGGCGGCCCGGTTGCCCAGAAAGCTGCCGGCGCCGTAGGCGAACAGGAGAGCGGAGACGGCGGCCGGGGAGAAGCCGGCGATGCGGGTGAGCAGCGGCGCGATGTAGGTGAAGACGACGGCGACGCCGGAGAAGCCGACCGCGGTGGAGGCGACAGCCAGCAGCACCGGTTTGTGGCTCACCACGCGCAGCTCGTCGCGCAGGCCGGCGGACGACGGCTGCTGCTTGGGCAGCACCAGCGCCAACAGCGCGATGGCCGCCAAGGTCAGCGCGGTCAGCACCGCGAACGGGGCCCGCCAGCCGGCCGCGTGTCCCAGCAGCGAGCCCAGCGGTACCCCGAGCAAGGTGACGACGGTGAACCCGGAGGCCACCGTGGCGATCGCCGAGCCTGTCTTGTGCTCAGGCACCAAGCTGGTGGCCATCACCAGCGCCAACGCCAAGAACGCGGCGTGGCTGAGCGAGGAGACCACCCGCCCGGCCAGCAACATCGTGAACGAGGGGGCCATGGCGCCGAACGCGCTGCCCGCGGCGAACAGCAGCATCAGCCCAAGAGCCAGGGGCCTGCGGGGCAGCCGCGCGGTCAGCATGGTCACCGCGGGCCCGCCGATCACCACGCCGAGCGCGTAGGCGGTCACCGCCTGCCCCGCAGTGCTTTGCGGAACCTGAAGGTCCGCGCCGACCTCGGGCAGCATGCCCGCGACCAGGTATTCCGACGTCCCGACAACGAAGACGCTCGCGCACAAGACCGCGAGCGAGGCAGAGTTCCTACTCATGCCGGGAAAGCTAGAGTCTCACATCGATGTGAGAGTCAAGCGGCGTTGCCCGCCCGAGGCATCCATGAGGAGGATGACGTGCGGATCGGTGAGCTGTCCCGAAAGACCGGCGTACACGAACGGTTGCTGCGCTACTACGAAGAACAGAACCTGCTCCAGCCCGAGCGGCGGCCCAGCGGCTACCGCGAATACGGCGAAGCAGACGTGGACACCGTGCGCCGCATCCGCAGCCTGCTGGCAGCCGGCCTGAACACCGCCACCATCGCGACAATCCTGCCCTGCCTGCATGACGAGGGCGAGCGCCTGGTGCCGAACTGCTCCGACCTCCTCGCCGACCTGACCAAGGAACGCGAGCGGATCACCAAGGCCATCACCGATCTGCAGACCTCCCGCGCCGCCCTCGACAAAGTCATCGCCGCAGCGCCCGCCGAGGTCGCAGAACGCGCGACAAGCGGCGTAACAGCCCGCATCACACGGGCATGACCGCCACCGATCCCGAGTAGTGCTGCCTTCGTCAACAACGTCCTGACCCGCAACAACCAGGTCCCGCCAGGACCGTCGGCCATCCCTCCAGCCTCAAGGGGAGTTGGCCGGCGGCCCATCGGAGCGAAGCGTGGCCCGCAACTCGTCGAGGGCCACAGGTCCTGGGTCACCCACTGGTTGGCCGACATCGGATGACCAATTGGGACGGACGCGTTCGACGAAGTCTGTGAAGTCGTTCCGCAGATACCGGGAATCAGACGGCTTCAGCCGGATTTGTTGGCGGCTGTCAGCCCACCAGACCTCGAATCGGCAACCGTGCCTTCCGCCGGCCAGTCCTCACTCTCGTGCGGCAGCAGCAGGACGTCGACAAAGCCTCCGACACTCAGGCCGATGTCCACGAAGATCCCGATCGCACCGAATGTGTCACCACGAACGAATCATCGCATGTTCGTCCGTCCACCTCAGCACGAAACTGCCGTCACTTCTCAGGCTCTGGCTCAGGTTTGGGCTCTGTCGCCAATTGGGGGGTAGTGGCTTCTTGATCATGGTGAGAGCAGGATGCGGTGACGTTACCTTCGACTGCTCCGGACGTGTAGGTCGTGGTGAGGGCGGCCTGGATGGCTGCGTGGTCGCGCCGCATGCCGTTGGCCAGAGTTCGGAGTTCGCGTTGACCGTCGAGGCGGACAGCGGCGATCCAGACATCGAGCGCCAGGTGTTCGCCGCGTCGATCACGGACCATGAATGCCAGACGGCGGGCATACTCGACAGTCGTCGCCAGCGCGGGGTTCCGCTCGCACAATCGTCGTCCATTACGGTCCGCACGTACTGGAATCCGTAGGAGGGCTTCCCCTTCGGGCGTCCCGCTGCCCGCGTCTTCTGTGTAGCGCTGCGGTTTCGGCGCTGGATGGCCCGCAGTTCCCTCTGCGCGCCCCATGCCTCCATGGTGAAGCGGTCTTCGTTGACCTGGTCGTCCAGTACCCACGGACCGTCGTGGCCGTAGGTGACGAGCAGCTTCCCCTCGTCACGCATCTTGTAGCCGGTATTCAGCCAGTCCACGACGTTGCGACCGAGCCGGTCCACGGCTGCGGCCACCAACCCGTCGTGCGGGCCCCTTTCATCCCGAAGCCAGGAGCCCAGTTTCGGGCCGGGTCATCAGGTCGGTGGTGCCCGAGACTTCCCAGTCGTCGGCCCAGCCGCGACAGCCGTCGCACGCCGAGCAGACACCTCCCGCATCCGTCCCAGGGGCGTTCGGTCATGTTCAGGTCCCGTACCGCGCAAGACTTCTCCGTTGCGAACACGCAACGTACGGAGAATCGGCGGCCACACCCAGGACGATCTTGCTCAGCCCAGGAAGCTCAGTCGAACCTGACGGTTGACATTGTCTTTATTGGTGTCCACCAGGCACACCGACTGCCAGGTTCCCAGCTCCAGGCGGCCGTCGATCACCGGCAGGGTCGCGTGCGGCGGTACGAAGGCGGGCAGGACGTGGTCGCGGCCGTGGCCCGGACTGCCGTGGCGGTGCTGCCAGCGGTCGTCGGCCGGGAGCAGGCTGTGCAGTGCGGCCAGCAGGTCGTCGTCGCTGCCGGCGCCGGTCTCGATGATCGCGATCCCGGCGGTGGCGTGCGGCACGAAGACGTTGAGGAGTCCGTCGCGGCCGGCCGCCGCCTCGCGCAGGAAGGCCTCGCAGTCACCGGTGATGTCGGCGACCCGCTCCGCCGAGCCGGTGGCGAGGTTCAGGACACGGGTGGTGAAGGCATCTGACATGGCACCATCCTGACACCGCGGGAAGAGCGGGGCCCCCGGCACCTCCGGGGAAGATCCGGACCCTCGACGCCGTTGGTAGAAACGTGAACTACACACGCGAGGTCGAGGTCGTCGTCATCGGGGCCGGTCAGGCGGGACTCGCCGCCGCCTATCACCTGCGGCGCACCGGCTTCGAGCCGGAACGCGGCTTCGTGGTGCTGGACCACGCGCCCGGCCCCGGGGGCGCCTGGCAGTTCCGCTGGCCGTCACTGACGTACGGCAGGGTGCACGGCATGCACTCGCTGCCGGGCATGGAGCTGACCGGCGCGGATCCGGCGCGGCCGTCCGCCGAGGTGGTGGGTGCGTACTTCGCCGACTACGAGCGGACCTTCGACCTGCGGGTGCGGCGGCCCGTCGACGTCCGTGCGGTGCGCGAGGGGACGGGTGGACGTCTGCTCGTGGAGACCTCGGCCGGGTCCTGGTCCACGCGGGCCCTGATCAACGCGACCGGCACCTGGGACCGGCCCTTCTGGCCGCGCTACCCGGGGCAGGAGACCTTCCGGGGACGGCAGCTGCACACGGCGCAGTACGCGGGTCCCGAGGCGTTCGCCGGGCAGCGCGTGGTCGTGGTGGGCGGCGGCGCCTCGGGGACGCAGCACCTGCTGGAGATCGCCCCCCACGCGGCGTCCACCACCTGGGTGACCAGGCGGCCCCCGGTCTTCCGCGAGGGGCCCTTCGACGAGGACGCGGGCCGTACGGCGGTGGCGCTCGTGGAGGAACGGGTGCGTCAGGGGTTGCCGCCGAAGAGCGTGGTGTCGGTGACGGGGCTGCCGCTGAACGACGCGATCCGGGCAGGGCTGGAGTCGGGTGTGCTGGACCGGCAGCCCATGTTCGACCGGATCACACCCGAGGGGATCGAGTGGGGCGACAGGCGGCGCGTGGCCGCGGACGTCATCCTGTGGGCGACCGGGTTCCGGGCCGCCATCGATCATCTACGGCCGCTGCGGCTGCGGGAGGCGGGCGGCGGCATCCGGGTCGAGGGGACGCGCGCGGTCGCCGATCCGCGGGTGCATCTCGTCGGCTACGGGCCGTCGGCCAGCACCATCGGCGCCAACCGGGCGGGACGCTCGGCCGTGCGGGACATCAGGCGGCTGCCGGCCACTGAGGCACCGGTGGCCGCGTGACCGCCCCGCCCGGTCACCCCGCCCCGGCCGCCTTCGAGGGGCTCTGTTGGGCGCGGTTGAACTCGGCGACGTTGCGCTGGTGTTCGGCGTAGTCGGCGGTGAAGCGGGTGTCGCCCGGTTTGACCGTGACGAAGTACAGCCAGTCCCCCGGGGTCGGATTGATCGCGGCGCTCATCGCGACGTCGCCCGGGTTGGTGATGGGCGTGGGTGGCAGGCCCATGCGCTGGTACGAGTTGTAGGGGCTGTCGATCCCGGTGTCCTTGGTGGGAGTGTTCAGCGTGGAACGGCCCAGGGCGTAGTTGATGGTTGAGTCCATCTGGAGCGGCATCCCGCGTTCCAGCCGGTTGAAGACCACCCGGGCCACCTTGCCCATGTCCTCCTTGGCGGCGGCCTCCGCCTGCACGATGCTGGCGATGGTGACGGCCTGATAGACGTTCAGCGCGTTGCGCTGGGCGCCCGCTGTGACCGGCGCGCCGGTGAACTTCTTGTTCGCCGTGTCGACCATGGCCTCCAGCAGCTTCTCCGGCGTAGGGGACTCACCGAGCGGATAGGTCGCCGGGAAGAGATAGCCCTCGGGATTTCCCTCGGCGTCGTTCGGCAGCTTGAGGTCGGCCTTGGCCAGGGACTTCTTGGTGGTGCCCGCGGGCAGCGTGAGCGTCTTGTCGACGGCCTCGTAGACCTGGGTCGCCCGCCAGCCCTCGGGGACCACGAGGGAGGTGGGGCGGGGCTCGCCCTCGTCGTCCGGCGTCAGCAGCGGCACCGCCACGGCGGTAGCGGCCACCACAGCGCCGGCCGCGATCAGGGCGATACGGCCCCGGCGCGTCAGCCGAATCGATCTCCTCGGGCTCCTGCGGCTCCTGGGGCTCCTGCTGCTGGCGCTCCTCGCGCGCCTCGCGCTTCGTCGCGGAGTGTTCGTCTGCATGCGGGCACGGTAACCCCGATTTGCACACAAACCCGGCATATCGTCATCTTGTCGGCTCCAGTCGGGCGTCCCGGCGGACCAGGGCCGCGTAGCGTCCGTCCCGCTCCAGGAGCTCCTCGTGCGTGCCCTGTTCGGCCAGGCGCCCGGAGTCGAGGACGACGATCCGGTCGGCGTCCCTGACGGTGGACAGGCGGTGGGCGATGGTGACCGTGGTGCGGTTGGCGGACAGCGCGTCGATGGCATCCTGCACGGCGGCCTCGGTACGGGTGTCCAGCGCGCTGGTCGCCTCGTCGAGGACCAGGACGGGCGGGTCGCGCAGGATGGTGCGGGCGATGGCCAGGCGCTGCTTCTCGCCGCCGGAGAAGCGGTGGCCGCGTTCGCCGACCACCGTGTCGTAGCCGTCGGGCAGGGCGGCGATGTGGTCGTGGATCTGAGCCGCCCGCGCGGCCGCCTCCAGCTCGGCGTCGGTGGCGTCCGGCTTGGCGAAGCGCAGGTTGTCGGCGACCGAGGCGTGGAAGAGGTACGTCTCCTGCGAGACCACGCCGATTCCCCGGGCGAGGGTGTCGAAGTCCAGGTCGCGCACGTCGATCCCGTCGAGGGTGACCCGGCCGTCCGTCACGTCGTACAGCCGCGGTACCAGGTGGCCGAGGGTGGACTTGCCGGCGCCGGTCGGGCCGACGACGGCGAGACTGCTGCCCGCCGGGACGGTGATGTCGATGCCGTCGAGGACCGCGGTGCCCTTGCCGTCGTAGCGGAAACCGACGTCCTCGAAACGGACCTCGCCCTTGATGCGGTCGAGGTGGACCGGCTCGTCGCGCTCGGTGATGTCGATCGGCAGGTCGAGGTACTCGAAGATGCGCTGGAAGAGCGCGAGCGAGGCCTGGATCTGGACACCGGTCGACAGCAGGCTCACGGCCGGACGGAACAGGCCCTGCTGGAGCGAGACGAAGGCGACGATGGTGCCGAGGGAGACCTCGGGCCCGCCCATTTGGAGGGCGATGCCCGCGGTCCAGTAGATGACGGCCGGCATGGCGGCCATGACGATCGTGATGACGGCCATCCGCCAGCGGCCCGCCATGTTCGACCGCACTTCGAGGTCGACCAGTCCCTCCGACTCGTCCGCGAAGGCGCGAGTGAGCGAGTCCGAGCGGCCCATGGTGCGGCCGAGCAGGATGCCGCTGACGGAGAGCGACTCGGTGACCGTGGCGGCCATCGCGGCCATCTGCTTCTGGCGCCGGGTGGTGATCTTCCGGCGCTCCCTGCCGACGCGGCGGCTGATCCACACGAACACCGGAAGCAGGAGCAGCGAGACCACCGTGAGGCGCCAGTCGAGGACGACCATGGCGGCGACGGTGGCGACCACGCTGGTGAGGTTGGAGACCAGGGAGGTCGCCGTGGAGGTGACGGTCGCCTGCATGCCGCCGATGTCGTTGGCGATGCGGGACTGGACCTCGCCGGTGCGGGTGCGGGTGAAGAAGGCGAGGGACATCTGCTGGAGCCGGCCGTAGACGGCGGTACGCAGGTCGTGCATGACGCGCTGGCCCACGGTCGTGGAGATCAGCGTCTGCAGCACGCCGAAGACGCTGGTGAGGACGGCGCCGAGGATCATGCCGAGGGCGAGCAGGCTCAACAGGCCGGTGCGTCCCTCGGGGATCGCCACATCCAGGATCTCCTTCAGGAGGAAGGGTGTGGTGACCGAGACGAGCGAGGCGGCGCCGACCAGCAGTCCGACGACCGTGAGGCGGCCCCGGTAGGGGCGGAACAGCTTCAGGATGCGTCGCACCTGCCGGGGCTGTTCCTCGGCGTCGGCGGGTGCGGTCCAGACGGACGCGCGGTCGGGTTGCATGGGCTCCTACGGGGGGGCGACAGTGGCAGGCCGGCGGATCCCTTGGATCGCCGACCTTACGGACCATAGGTCATTGTTACCTATACTCACAATGAATATCGTCCTGATATTGTTCCCGCATGACCGCCCCCGATCCCGACGGCGCGCTCGCCGAGCAGTTGCTGCGGCTCACCCGCCGGGTGCACCGCATCCAGAAACGCCACCTGGAGCACCGTGCCCTCGGCATCACGCCGGCCCAGTCCCGGCTGCTGCGCACCCTGGCGCATTACGGCTCGCCGCCGCGCATGGCCGACCTGGCCGAGCGCCTTGAGGTGGTTCCCCGGGCGGTGACGACGCTGGTCGACGGGCTGGAGGCGGCCGGGAAGGTGCGTCGTGCCCCGGATCCGGCCAACCGCAGGGTCATCCGGATCGAGCTCACCGACGACGGACGCACGGCCCTGAGCGAACTGCACGGCGCCCGCCGCTCGGCCGCGGAGGAGATCCTGGCACCGCTGACGGACGAGCAACGCGCGGTACTCGGCGGCCTCTTGGACACACTGGTCGACGGCCCCGGCGGCGGAGCGGAAGCGGGCGCGGCACGGAGCTGAGGCGTTCTCAGGGCTCTCAGTCGTTCCCAGGGCTCTCAAGGTCTCTCAGGCGCTCTCAAGCCTTCAGCCGTGCCTTGTCCCCCATCACCACCACGGGACGTGCGTCCGGATCCAGCGTGCGCAGCAGGTACTCCATCGCCGGCTTGGGCAGGCTGACACAGGCCGACGTGCCGCTGCCGTGGTCCATGTGCAGCCAGATCCCGCCACCCCTGGACGCGCCCTGGGGACGGGTCGGGTCGTTCGGCGAGGTGCCCTTGACGCGGTTGTAGTCGATGGCGATGACGTAGTCGAAGTCGTGCCAGTACGACTTCGCCCACCACCGCGGTGCCGCGAAGGCCGCGGAACGGGTGTACGGCAGCCCGGTACCCGGGGCAGGGTCCGGGTCCGGGAGCACTCCGCCGGCGTCGCTCAGGGTGAACACGCCTACGGGGCTGCGCTTGTCGTTCTCGCGGTGGTCGGTCGTCCACCCCTTCGTGCCGTTGTGCGCGGCCCAACTGCGGGCGCGGTGCCAGGCGGAGCCCTGCTTCATGTAGAGCACGACGGTGGCATCGGCCGAGTCCGGGCCGTCGCCGTACACCGCCACGACCTGCCGGGAGGCGGCCGGTACGAGCCGCTGGTACCGGTCGCCGACGCCGGGGAGCCGCGTCGGGTCGGTCGTGGCACTCGGGTGCCCGGCCCCGTCGGCCGGTCCGCTCCCCGGGGCGTCCGCGCTGTCCCCGGAGGGGCCGCCGCAGCCGGCCAGCGCCGCCACCGTCAGGGATCCCAGGGCCGCCATCGCGACCGCCGTACGCCGTGCGCCACCACTTCCCATCGGTCCATGGTCGCACCCGCGTCCCCAACGCCCGGCGCGAGTGCGGCGGAAGCAGCCTGATCCGTACCCCACCGCGGAAAACCGCTTGATTTTGGGCATGCCGCGACGCGAACCTTTCACGGTTTGCAGCCTCTCGATGCCGTGTGGCAACGGCACCTCCTGACACGAGCCACTGGGACGTCATGCAGATCCAAGACCTTCCGTATCCCGACCCGGGCGTGCCGGACGCACGCTCGGGCTCCCGCTTCCTGTGGTGGCTGTTCCGCAACCAGCTGGGTGGCCAACTCAAGTCACTGGCCTGGGGCCTGCTGCACTTCGCCTCCGTCTCCGCCCTGCCCTTCTGCGTCGGTCTCGCCATCCAGGCCGTCGTCGACCGGTCCGGCACCCGGCTCGCCCTCGCGGGCGGCCTCATGGCGCTGTGCTGTGTCGGCAACGCGCTCGGCGACACCTTCCTGCACCGCGCCGCCGTCACCAACTGGATCACCGCCGCGGCCCGCGTCCAGCAACTGCTCGCCCGCAAGGCCGCGCTGCTCGGCTCGGCGCTGACCCGGCGCGTCGCGGCCGGCGAGGTGGTGGCCGTGTCCACCGGCGACGTCGAGAAGATCGGCTGGTTCGTGGAGGCCGTCTCCCGCTTCACCGCGGCGGCGCTGACCATCGTGCTGGTCTGCGTGGCCCTGGTCGTCTACGAGCCGGCCCTCGGCGTCGTCGTGATCGTGGGCCTGCCGGTGCTCGCCCTCGCCGTACTGCCCCTCCTGCCCCGGGCCACCCGGCGGGCCGACGTCCAGCGCGAGAAGGCCGGCCGGGCCACCGAACTCGCCTCCGACACCGTCGCCGGCCTGCGTGTGCTGCGCGGCATCGGCGGAGAGGCACTCTTCCTCGACCGCTACCGGGACGCCTCCCAGGAGGTGCGCCACGCGGCCGTGCGCAGCGCGCGCATGTGGTCCCTGATCTCCGCGATCCAGGTGCTGCTGCCGGGGCTGCTGCTGATCGCGGTGGTCTGGCACGGCGTCCACCTGGCGCGCCAGGGCCGCATCGGCATCGGCGAACTCGTCACCGTCTACAGCTCCGTCATGATCCTCACCTACCCGCTGCGGCACTTCGAGGAGATCGCCATGGCGTACTCCTTCTCCCGGCCCTCGGCCAAGCGGGCCGCCCGGGTGCTGTCGCTGGAAAGGGTCACGGACACCGCGGGCACGCGCACCGCCGAGATCCCCACCGGCGATCTGTACGACCCGGCCACCGGTCTCCTCGCCCCGTCAGGCCGGTTCACCGCGGTGGTGTGCGGCGACCCGGACACGGCCGGGCGCCTGGCGGAACGGCTCGGCGGACACCCCTCGGAGGAGGGCACGTCGGCCCTGCTGGGCGGGGTGCCGCTAGACGAGCTGCCCCTCGGTTCCGCGCGCACGGCCGTCCTGGTGCAGGACAAGGACCCGGTGCTGCTCTCCGGCACCCTCCGCGAACTGCTCGACGTACCCGCCTCCGGCGCGGTGAGCGCGGGGGACGCGCTGGCCGCCGCCCAGTGCGGCGACGTACTGGCCGCGCTCGCGCAGGGCTCGCTCGATGTCGAGGACCCCATGGACGCTCGCATCACCGAGCGGGGCCGCTCGCTGTCGGGCGGCCAGCGCCAGCGGCTCGCGCTGGCCCGGTCCCTGATCACGGACCCGGAGGCGCTCGTCCTGGACGAACCGACCTCCGCCGTGGACTCGCACACCGAGGCACGGATCGCGGAAGGCGTCCGTACTCTGCGCGCGGGGCGCACCACGGTGGTGTTCACCTCGTCGCCGCTACTGCTGGACCGCGCGGACCGGACCGTGTTCCTGCACGAGGGTGAGGTCGCCGCGACCGGCACGCACCGGGACCTGCTGCACACCGAACCGCGGTACCGGGCTGTGGTGACCCGCGAGACCGACGAGGAGACCACGGCCCGCACGGACGTGACTCCGGTCGGCGGGCGCCCGGCGAAGAACCCGGACGACGACGTACTGCACCGAGACGGCGACGTACTGCACCGACTGGAAGAGATCGAGGAGACGGCATGATCGGCGTCGCACCACCGTCGTACGACCCGGCGGCCCCCACGGCGGCGAACACCCTCCCCGTCGGCGCTCCCGCGACCGTCCGCACCTACACGGGCGAACTGCTGCGCCGGCACCGCCGGGCGTTCCTCCTCCTCGTCACCGTCAACACCGTCGCCGTGATCGCCTCGATGGCGGGCCCCTACCTGCTGGGCGGGCTCGTGGAACGGGTGTCGGACGGCGCCCGCGAGCTGCATCTCGGCATCACGGCCACGTTCTTCATGCTCGCGCTCGCCGTGCAGGCGGTGTTCGTTCGCGAGGTGCGGCTGCGCGGGGCCATGCTCGGCGAGCGGATGCTGGCCGATCTGCGCGAGGACTTCCTCGTGCGGTCGGTCGGACTGCCGCCCGGCGTACTGGAACGGGCCGGTACCGGGGATCTGCTCTCCCGGATCACCACGGACATCGACCGTCTCGCCAACGCCATGCGCGAGGCAGTGCCCCAGCTGGCGATCGGTGCCGTGTGGGTGGTGCTGCTGCTCGGCGGACTGGTGGTCACCGCTCCGCCGCTGGCACCGGTGGTGCTGATCGCGGTGCCGCTCCTGGTGATCGGCTGCCGCTGGTACTTCCGGCGGGCGCCCTCCGCCTACCGCTCCGAGGCCGCCGGGTACGCCGCGGTGGCCGCCGCGCTCGCCGAGACGGTGGACGCCGGGCGCACCGTCGAGTCGCACCGTCTGGACGCCCGCCGCAACGAGCTGTCGGAGCAACGGATCAGGGAGTGGACGGCCTGGGAGCGATACACGCTCTGGCTGCGGTCGGTGCTCTTCCCGGTCATCAACGTCACCCATGTGACCGTGCTCGCCTCCGTCCTGCTGATCGGCGGTGTGTTCGTCCTGCAGGGCTGGATCGGGGTCGGGCAGATGACCACGGCCGCCCTGATCGCGCAGATGCTGGTCGACCCGGTGGGCCTCATCCTGCGCTGGTACGACGAGCTCCAGGTGGCCCAGGTCTCCCTGGCCCGGCTGGTGGGCGTGCGGGACATCGAGCCGGACGCCGGTGACGGCGCCCTGTCCCCCGAGGGACGGCACGTGCACGCCGACCGCGTGCACTTCGGCTACGTCGAGGGCGTGGACGTCCTGCGCAAGGTGTCGCTGGAGGTCGCCCCCGGAACGAGGCTCGCCCTGGTCGGGCCCTCGGGCGCCGGCAAGTCCACACTGGGCAGGCTGCTCGCCGGCATCTACGGTCCGCGTGACGGCCGGATCACCCTGGGCGGCGCCGAGCTGTCCCGGATGTCCGCGGAGCGGGTCCGCTCCCACGTCGCCCTCGTCAACCAGGAGCACCATGTCTTCGTGGGCTCCCTGCGTGACAACCTCCGGCTCGCCAGGACCGGTGCCGCCGACGCCGAGCTGTGGGCGGCGCTGGGCGCGGTCGACGCGGACGACTGGACCCGCGCGCTCGACGACGGCCTGAACACCGAGGTCGGCTCGGGGGGCTTCGCTCTCACTCCCGCGCAGGCCCAGCAGATCGCCCTGGCCCGGCTGGTGCTGGCCGACCCGCACACCCTGGTGCTGGACGAGGCGACGTCGCTGCTCGACCCTCGGGCCGCACGTCATCTCGAACGGTCCCTGGCCCGGGTCCTGGACGGTCGCACGGTGATCGCGATCGCCCACCGGCTGCACACCGCCCATGACGCGGACGTCATCGCCGTGGTCGAGAACGGCAGGATCAGCGAGCTGGGCAGCCACGACGAGCTGGTGTCGGCGGACGGCGCCTACGCGGCACTGTGGCGGTCCTGGCACGGGTGAGCCTGCGGTGCCCTCCAGGGGTGGGGGCGGATTCGGGATCGGGTGCTACCGGGCACGGGCATCGCTCCGGCCGGGTCGGCCTCTGTCGGTGCTGGACGGCAGCCCATCGGCGCTGCACCGCAGCTCACCCGGGCCGGACCGGTGCCGTTCTCCGTACGGCCGGCGCGAGCCGGGTCGGCCCGTCGCGGCCATACCAGTACTGGACGAGGCCACTGCGGGCCGGACCGCAGTGCGGGTACCGGTCGAGGCGTCGATGTGCCGAGGAGCGGGGTGGACAGGGAGGGCGGGCACCCGGGCGGGGTCCGTGCCGTTGCGCGGTCCCGAACCGGAGTGGAAGGCTGGGAGTAGGCACCGGCTCGAGGTGAGCCCGGGGACCGTGCGGTTCCGCGACGGGCGAGGCCTGTGCCCCGCGCAGCGGCGGCCCGCCGCGGTGCGCGGCCAGAAGGGGCCGGTCCCCACCCCCTGGAGGTACCCGTGAACAGCGCCGACGGATGGGGAGACGACGTCTACCAGCCGGACGGATCCGAGCAGCGTGAGGACACCGGGCTGCTCGACAGCGAGGACACACTCGAGGACGACGGTGTGGACGATCCCCTCGACCGCGGCTGGTCCCCGCCGGAGCGCCCCTGGGCGGTGGAGCACACCGGCGTGACGGCCGCCGAACGTCACGAGGGCGAGACCCTCGACCAGCGGCTCGCCGAGGAGCGGCCCGACGTGCTCGCACCCGACGGCGACGGGCTGGGCGACGCCGACGGCACCGACGGGGAACTGCTGGACGGCGAGGTCGGCGCCGACCGTTCCGGCCGGCTCGTGGCACCCGACGAGGGGGCGCACGAGGACGAGGAGCCGGCGCTGGTGGCCCTGGACGTGGGCATCGACGGCGCGGCCGCCTCCGCCGAGGAGGCCGCGATGCACGTCGTCGACGAGGACTCGCTGCCCGGCTGACACCACCCGGGGCGGCACATCCGCGTCGTCCACTCCATGATCCGCGCGGTACGAGGAGCAGCCATGCAGCAGGACAAGCATCCCGACTACCGGCCCGTAGTCTTCCGCGACCGCAGCGCCGGATACGCCTTCCTCACCCGGTCCACCGCGACCAGCGACCGGACCATCGCGTGGGACGACGGCAAGACCTACCCGGTGGTGGAGGTGGAGATCTCCTCGGAGAGCCACCCCTTCTACACGGGCAAGGCGCGAACGGTGGACTCGGAGGGGCGGGTGGCCCGCTTCGAGCGGCGTTACGGTGGCGAGGGTGGCGAGGGTGGCGAGGGTGGCGAGGGTGGCGACGAGGGGCAGGGCGCCGGGGCCTCCGGCTGAGGTGGCAGGGCCCGCTTTCCTCAGATGAAGTTGAGTGCCGACGCGCAGCCCACTCCCCCGAGCAGCATGAACGCCGGCATGAGTACCTTCAGCTCCACCCAGCTCCCCGCCCGGAACCGCATGGGCTTCGGCGGCCCGATCGGGTACCAGCGCTTCCGGCCCACCGGTATCGGCCAGAGTATGGGGCAGCCCGAGACGGTCAGCGCGTCCCCGATGTCGTGCACCAGCGCGCCGAGGACGACCGGCAGCCCCAGCCACAGGTACTCCTGGCCAGGCGCGGTGAACAGCCAGTCCGCGCCGGCGTCCGGCTTGTCCAGTATCCCGGCGAGGATCCACGCGCTCGTCCCGGCCAGCAGCCAGACCAGCACGTCGCTGCTGGAGCCCCGGGTGGCCCGCCACAGCAGGCCCTCGATGGCCAGCACCATGTGGGCGAAGAGGATCGCCAGGACCACCCAGCGGCCACCCGTGATGGCCAGCACCGATGTGCCCGCGCCGATCAGGACGGCCCACAGCCAGGTGTGCGTCAGTGTGCGGTGCCCGCCGGAGCGGCGAGGGTCGGCCGGCTTCTTCGTGGCCTTGTAGACGGCGTACGACAGCTTGTCCACGATCTCGCACAGTCCCCGGGACAGCGGCCCGAAGGCCCGGGAGATGGTGGCCGCCTTGTGGTCGAGGTCCGGGGCCAGCGCCGCGCCCGCACAGATCAGGGCCCCGGCGAGCAGCACCGGCCAGGGCATCGGGTGTCCCGCGGCGGCGGTCGCCGCCCCGACGCCGAGCCACGCCGCGGCTCCCGACAGTGAGTGTGCTGGTCCCATCATCGCCGTTGCCCGCCCCATTCCTCAGATGCCGCTGTGCAGTTGTCCGGGTCCACTGATGCCTCGTCGGCGACCCAGCGTAGCGTTCGTGATCTTCACGCGGACAGCCGATTCCCCCATCACGACGCGAGGCAGGCAAGATGGGGGCGTGACCCTCATCGATCAGCTGCCGCGGACCGCCGACCCCGATGCCCTGTACGAAGCCTTCGAGGCGTGGGCCCAGGAGCGCGGTCTCACGCTCTACCCCCATCAGGAGGAGGCGCTGATCGAGGTGGTCTCCGGGGCGAACGTGATCGTGTCGACGCCCACGGGCTCCGGCAAGAGCATGATCGCGGCGGGCGCCCACTTCGCGGCCCTGGCCCGGGACGAGGTCACCTTCTACACGGCTCCGATCAAGGCGCTGGTGTCGGAGAAGTTCTTCGAGCTGTGCAAGATCTTCGGTACCGAGAACGTCGGCATGCTGACCGGCGACGCGTCCGTGAACGCGGACGCGCCCGTCATCTGCTGTACCGCCGAGGTCCTGGCGTCGATCGCGCTGCGTGACGGGAAGCACGCGGACATCGGCCAGGTCGTCATGGACGAGTTCCACTTCTACGCGGAGCCGGACCGAGGCTGGGCCTGGCAGATTCCCCTGCTGGAACTGGAGCAGGCCCAGTTCGTCCTGATGTCGGCGACACTCGGCGACGTCTCCTTCTTCGAGAAGGACCTGGCCCGCCGCACCAGCCGTCCCACCTCGGTGGTCCGCTCGGCGACCCGCCCGGTACCGCTCTCCTACGAGTACCGCTACACGCCGCTGACCGAGACGCTCACCGATCTGCTGGCCGCCCGGCAGGCCCCCGTATACATCGTGCACTTCACGCAGGCGCAGGCCGTGGAACGGGCGCAGGCACTGATGAGTATCAACATGTGCACGCGTGAGGAGAAGGAACGGATCGCCGACCTGATCGGCAACTTCCGCTTCACCACGAAGTTCGGCCGTAATCTCTCCCGCTACGTCCGGCACGGCATCGGTGTCCACCACGCCGGCATGCTGCCCAAGTACCGGCGGCTGGTGGAGAAGCTCGCGCAGGCCGGCCTGCTGAAGGTGATCTGCGGGACGGACACCCTGGGCGTGGGCGTCAACGTCCCTATCCGGACGGTGTTGTTCACGGCGCTGACCAAGTACGACGGCACGCGGGTGCGCACGCTGCGGGCCCGGGAGTTCCACCAGATCGCGGGCCGGGCGGGCCGTGCCGGGTTCGACACGGAGGGTTTCGTCGTCGCCCAGGCGCCCGAGCACGTCGTCGAGAACGAGAAGGCCCTCGCCAAGGCCGGTGAGGACCCGAAGAAGCGGCGGAAGGTCGTCCGCAAGAAGGCTCCCGAGGGCTTCGTGGCCTGGTCGGAGAGCACGTTCGACAAGCTCATCGGATCCGATCCGGAGCCGCTGACGTCCCGGTTCCGGGTCACGCACACCATGCTGCTGTCGGTGATCGCCCGCCCGGGTGACGCCTTCGCCGCGATGCGGCACCTGCTGGAGGACAACCACGAGCCGCGCAAGCAGCAGCTGAGGCACATCCGGCGGGCCATCGCCATCTACCGCTCGCTGCTGGACGGCGGCATCGTCGAGAAGCTCGACCGTCCGGACGCCGAGGGGCGCGTCGTGCGCCTCACCGTGGACCTCCAGCAGGACTTCGCGCTGAACCAGCCGCTGTCCACGTTCGCCCTGGCGGCCTTCGAGCTGCTGGACCCGGAATCGCCGTCGTACGCACTGGACATGGTGTCCGTCGTGGAGTCCACGCTGGACGACCCGCGGCAGATCCTCGCCGCCCAGCAGAACAAGGCGCGCGGTGAGGCCGTGGCCGCGATGAAGGCCGACGGTGTCGAGTACGAGGAGCGCATGGAGCGCCTCCAGGACGTCACGTACCCGAAGCCGCTGGAGGAGTTGCTCTTCCACGCCTACGACACGTACCGCAGGAGCCACCCCTGGGTCGGTGACCATCCGCTGTCGCCCAAGTCGGTCATCCGTGACATGTACGAGCGGGCGCTGACGTTCACGGAGCAGGTCTCCCACTACGAACTGGCCCGCACCGAGGGCATCGTGCTGCGCTACCTGGCGAGCGCCTACAAGGCCCTCGACCACACTGTCCCGGACGACCTGAAGTCCGAGGACCTTCAGGACCTGATCGAGTGGCTCGGCGAGATGGTGCGCCAGGTCGACTCCAGCCTGCTGGACGAGTGGGAACAACTCGCCAACCCGGAGGAGATGACCGCCGAGGAGGCGCAGGAGAAGGCCGATCAGGTGCGGCCCGTCACCGCCAACGCACGGGCCTTCCGGGTCCTGGTCCGCAACGCCATGTTCCGCCGCGTCGAGCTCGCCGCCCTCGACCAGGTCGACGGGCTGGGCGAGATGGACGCCGACGCCGGATGGGACGCCGACGCGTGGGGCGAGGCCATGGACAAGTACTGGGACGAGTACGACGATCTCGGCACCGGACCCGACGCCCGCGGCCCCAAGCTGCTGGTGATCGAGGAGGAGCCGCAGAACAGTCTGTGGCGCGTGCGGCAGATCTTCGACGACCCGAACGACGACCACGACTGGGGCATCAGCGCTCAGGTCGACCTCACGGCCTCCGACGCGGAGGGCCGGGCGGTCGTCCGCGTCACCGATGTCGGCCAGCTGTGAGCACAGGAGAACCCCACCGATGACGAATCCGGCCGAGAGCCTCGTCGCCCTGCTCGACCTGGAGCAGATCGAGGTCAACATCTTCCGTGGCCGCAGCCCCGAGGAGTCGCTGCAGCGGGTCTTCGGCGGACAGGTGGCCGGCCAGGCGCTGGTCGCCGCCGGCCGCACCACGGACGGCGACCGCCCGGTGCACTCGCTGCACGCGTACTTCCTGCGTCCCGGACGTCCGGGCGTGCCGATCGTGTACCAGGTCGAACGGGACAGGGACGGACGGTCCTTCACGACCCGTCGGGTCACCGCCGTACAGCAGGGCCGCACGATCTTCACGCTCACCGCCTCCTTTCACAAGCCTGAACAGGGGAGTTTCGAGCACCAGCTGCCGCCGGCCCGCGAGGTCCCGGACCCCGAGTCGCTTCCGACGGTGGCCGACGAGGTGCGAGAGCACCTGGGCGCGCTGCCCGAGCAGTTGGAGCGGATGGCCCGCCGTCAGCCCTTCGACATCCGCTACGTCGACCGGCTGCGCTGGAGCGCCGATGAGGTCAAGGGCGCCGAGCCGCGCAGCGCGGTGTGGATGCGGGCGGTCGGGCCTCTCGGCGACGACCCGCTCGTGCACACCTGCGCACTGACCTACGCCAGCGACATGACCCTGCTGGACGCCGTGCGCATCCCGGTGGAGCCGCTGTGGGGTCCTCGTGGCTTCGACATGGCGTCGCTGGACCACGCCATGTGGTTCCACCGGCCGTTCCGCGCGGACGAGTGGTTCCTGTACGACCAGGAGTCGCCGATCGCGACCGGCGGACGGGGCCTGGCCCGCGGGCGGATCTACGACACCGAGGGGCGCATGCTGGTGTCCGTCGTCCAGGAGGGGCTCTTCCGGGCCCTATAGGTCATCGGGTAGGCCATCGGGTCAGGCGTCTCTGCGCCACAGCCTGCCGAGCAGACCACGCAGCCGCCCGGTGTCGTCCGGCGTGGGCTCCGGTCCCGGTGGGACCGGCACGGCGCGAAGGGCCGGGCTGGGCGCGGGGCGCTGCTCGCGAGCGGCTGCCACGGCGTCCGCCAGGTCCGCGCGCAACCAGTCGATCTCGTCCGGGTCCGCCGCCGTCATGATCTCCTCGGCGAGCTGCGCGGCGGGGGAACCGGGCGAACCGTGGCCCGGCCGCGCGGCGTGGAACCGGTGCAGGTGTGAGCGCTCGTAGGGGTCCCTGACGACCTCGGCGACCTCGACGGCTTCGAGCAGCGACGCCACGGCCGCCGCCCGGGCCCAGGGGTCGTCGGCCTGGCGGAGCAGGAATCCCAGGTGCCGCCCCCTCCAGTTGCGGGGACGCAGGTCCAGCCCCTCCCCCAGCTGGCCCCGCAGTCCCTCGGGCGTGCGGCCCTTGAGCAGTGAGGCATTCCGCTCGTCGGTGGCGAACTGCCGCAGTTCGTAAGCGAGGTACAGCCAGACGACGGCTCGATACCGATTGACGTAGAACTTCACGGGGACCAGCAGCCCCAGCCGTGCGAGGCGGGTGAACCGGACCTTGGTCACGTCCATGAGGGCCGCGCCCTCCGTGGTCCCCACCGTCCGCACGCCCGCCCTCAGGGTCTCGGGGAAACCGTCCGCCGCCCGGATCCGCTCGATCTCGTCGCGGGTGACGCGCCCGCCGCCCCCTCCGTCGTCGGGTGCGGTGCGGATGCGGCCGAGGTGCACGGCGAGGTCGAACTCGCTTCGCTTGAGGCCCAGTACCCGTGCCGCGCGCCCCGGCGCGAGAGGGGCCTCGGGAGTACTGCCGATCTGCTCGGTGGCTGCCGTGAGTTCCCGCGTGACGGTGTTGCCGGACATACTCGTCTCCCCCGTGGAGTGTGCGGCCGGCACCGTGCGTGCCCGCCTGACACAAAAACCGTAGCCGCTGCCACGGCATCCGCGTCCGGCCTGTGGATAACTCCGCCGCCCGCCCCACGAGGGCATTGAATGTGCAGGTCAGTGGTCTGTGGGCGATATTCGCCCCGGCTGCCGCGCATCGACGTCGAGATGCTCGCCCACCCGGTTCACGAGCAGCGTCATCTCGTACGCGATCTGCCCGATGTCGACCTCGGCCCCGCTGAGCACGCACAGGCAGCTGCCCGAGCCCGCCGCCGTAACGAACAGCACGGCGTCGTCGAACTCGACCATCGTCTGCCGCACCTGACCGGCACCGAAGTGCCGGCCCGAGCCCTTGGCCAGGCTGTGCAGCCCGGACGAGACGGCCGCGAGGTGCTCGGCGTCCTCGCGTCGCAGGCCTGTACTGGCTCCGGTCACCAGCCCGTCGTTGGACAGGACCAGCGCGTGCCGGACGTGCTCGACGCGCGCGGTCAGGTCGTCCAGCAGCCAGCCGAGTCCCTGGTTCTGCACCATTGATCCGAACTCCCCGTGTCGTCCCCGTATGCCTTGCCTCCCCCTGGCCGGGGGATCTGTCCGCCAGCCTTCCCCACGCCCGTGCTCCGGGCAAGGAGGATGGGATGCATGGCACAGAAGATGACCGATGAGGAATGGCGGGCGTTCGTCTCGGACGGCACCCGCACCGGAAAGCTCTCGACCGTCCGGGCGGACGGCAGTCCGCATGTGGCGCCGATCTGGTTCCTGCTGGACGGGGACGACGTGGTGTTCAACACCGGCAAGGACACCGTGAAGGGGCGCAATCTGGCCCGGGACGGCCGGATCGCCCTGTGCGTGGACGACGACCGGCCGCCGTTCCACTTCGTCGTGCTGCAGGGACGTGCCCGGATCTCCGAGGATCTCGACGAACTCCGGCACTGGGCCGGTCGCATCGGGGCGCGGTACATGGGTGAGGAACGCGCCGAGGAGTTCGGGGCGCGCAACGGCGTCCCGGGCGAACTCCTCGTCCGTGTCGCCGTGGACAAGGTCCTGGCCCAGAAGTCCGTCGCGGACTGAGGTACGTCAGCGCACGGAGTCGAGCAGCCGGGCGGTGTGCATCCGCCCGGCGTACTCGACGAGGCGGATCAGGACCTCCTTGCCCGAGTCGCGGTCCCGGGCGTCGCACAGCACCACGGGCGTTCCAGAGTCCAGGTCGAGGGCGCGCAGCACGTCCTGGGCCTCGTGACGGCGTGCTCCGGTGAAGCAGTTGACGGCCACCACGAACGGGATGTGCCGGTGCTCGAAGTAGTCGACCGCCGGGAAGCAGTCCGCCAGCCGCCGGGTGTCCGCGAGGACGACGGCCCCGAGCGCGCCCTGCGACAACTCGTCCCAGAGGAACCAGAAGCGGTCCTGCCCCGGTGTGCCGAAGAGGTAGAGGGAGAGCCCGGACCGGATGGTGATGCGCCCGAAGTCCATCGCGACGGTGGTGGTGACCTTGCGGTCGATGCCGCCGGTGTCGTCCACCAGCCGGCCGGCCTCGCTGAGCAGTTCCTCCGTGCGCAGCGGCCTGATCTCGCTGACCGCGCCCACCAGGGTGGTCTTGCCCACGCCGAATCCTCCGGCGACAAGGATCTTCAGGGCCAGCGCGGTCGCCTCGCCGTCCGTGACATCGGCGTGTTCGGCGTGTTCGCCGTGTTCACGGTGTTCGGAGACCATTGATCACTTCTCTCGGTCCGGGTGGTCGTACGCGTGCGTGCCGGTCATGGTCTTCGGCCTTCTCTACAGTGCGCGCAGTCCGTCGATCACTTCGCGCAGAATCCGTTCGTCGGGCAACTGGGCCGGTGGTACGGGGCGGCTGACGGTCACGCAGCCGAGTTCCACCAGGTCCCCGAGGAGCACCCTGACGACACCCACGGGGAGATCGGCGTCCGCCGCGAGTTCGGCGACCGAATGGGTCTCCGCGCGGCACAGCTCGATCAGGGTCCGGTGTTCCGGTCCGAGCACGGCGACGTCGCTGCCCGGCACGCCCGGGACCCGCGTGACGAGGGCGATGAGGTCGAACCGCACTCCCGCGGGTCCGGGCCGGGTGCGTCCGCCGGTCATCGCGTAGGGGCGGACCAGGGGCCCCGCCTCGTTGTCGTACCACTGGCTGCCCGGCCGTTCCCGGCCGTCGGCCGTGCTCTCGTCGGTCATCCGTGCGGCCCTTCCGGGTCATCCGCCGAAGGGTGGCCGTGCGGCGGCGCGCGGCGCGGTGTGCAGGTGCTCGCCGACGCGTCTGACCAGCCGTGCCATCTCGTAGGCCACCAGGCCGATGTCGGCGCTCACGGCGGTGAGGACAGCCAGGCAGGAGCCGTCGCCCGCGGCGGCCACGAACAGGAAGCCGTCGTCCATCTCGACCATGGTCTGGCGCACGCCCCCGGCGCCGAAGTGCCGGCCCGCGCCCTTGGCCAGGCTGTGGAAACCGGAGGCGACCGCGGCCAGGTGTTCGGCGTCCTCCCGCCCGAGGCCGGCCGACGCGCCCACGGCAAGCCCGTCGTTCGACAGCACAACGGCATGCCGTACCTCGTGTACGCAGCCGACGAGGTCGTCCAGCAGCCAGTCGAGTTCGCGGGTCCGCCGGGCGGTCCCCGTGCCGGGGTCGTGGATCATGCGGGTTCTCCTTCGCTGCTGTCGCCGGCCGGCGGGGCCGGCGCTTCCGCGTGGCCGGGCCGGCGTCCACCGCCGCGCGTCCAGCCGTCGCGGTAGGCGGTCATGCGGTCCCGCACGACTTCGGGCGTGCGCTCCTCGTCACCGCGTGTCTGAGGCGGCTGAGCGGGCTCCGCGGGGCGTCCGTCTCGCAGTTGGGGTGCGAGGCTGGCCTGCCGCACCCGCCGGGGCAGGTCGTCGGACTCCTCGGCCGGGTCCGGTGGGCCGACGCCGTCGCTCTTTGCAGAGGCGGCGGAGTCGTCGGGGACGTCAGGGGATCGGTGCAGTCGCAAGGCGGGCGCTCCTGGGGGCCGGTTCGGCGCCGTCGTCTCCACCGCCACTGGTACGGCGGACGTCAGTGCCGGACGGCCGGAAGGTGCGGACACGGTCTCCCGGTGTGCGGCGGCGTGAGGCACACGCGCGTACAGGCGCTCCGCGGGTGGGGCCGCCTCGTGTGCCGCCCCTGGGGAGCGTTCCGCGGTTCCACTGTGCAGGAGTGCGGTGGGCAACAGGACGACGGCGGTGGTACCGCCGTAGGGCGAGGTCTTGAGGTGGACCTTGATGTCCTGCCGGGCGACGAGCCGGCTGACGACGAACAGGCCGAGCCGGTCGCTGTCGAACAGGTCGAGTGCCTCGGAGTGGGTGATGCGGTGATTGGCCTCGGCGAGGGCGTCCTTGCCCATGCCGAGGCCGCGGTCCTCGACCTCGATCGCGTAGCCGTTGCCGACGGGTTCTCCGGTGACACGCACGCGCGTGTGGGGCGGGGAGAACTGGGCGGCGTTCTCGATGATCTCGGCCATGAGGTGCGTGAGGTCGGCGACGTCCGCGCCGGCGACGGACGCCTCGGGGAGCTGTCGTACCTCCACGCGCGCGTAGTCCTCCACTTCGGAGACGGCCGCACGGACCACGTCGGTGAGGGAAACCGGCATGCGCCAGGCCCGTCCGGGCGCCGCGCCGGAGAGGATGATCAGGCTTTCGGCGTGGCGCCGCATGCGGGTGGTGAGGTGGTCGAGGCGGAAGAGGTCACTCAGTTCGTTCGGGTCGTCGGAGCGGCGTTCCATGCTGTCCAGAAGGCTCAGTTGGCGGTGGACGAGGACCTGGCTGCGGCGGGCGAGGTTCACGAAGACGCCGGAGATGCCACTGGCGAGTTCGGCGCGTTCCACCGCGGCCCGCAGCGCCGCCCGGTGCACGGTGCCCAGGGCTTCGGCGACCTGGCCGGCCTCGTCCTCGGCGGCCGGTTCAGGTGGCGCCTCGGACCGGATGTCGATCTCCTCACCCGCGCGCAGTCTGCGCATGGCTTCCGGAAGCTTGTGCCGGGCGATCTCCAGGGCGCTGTTGCGGAGGCTCACCAGCTCGACCACCAGGCCACGGCCGATGCGGACGGAGATGACGAGCGACGCGACGACGGCGAGAAGTCCGAGGAGGACCGCGGCCCCGGCCGGTGTGAGCGCACCGCGGGTGAACGGATCGGCCCGGTCGGCCACTCCGCGCGCGGCGTCCTGCTCGATCGTCCGCATGCCGTCCCGCACGCGCGCGTGGGCCCCGTCCCAGGCGGCGCGGGGTGCCAGCGCCTCGACCGGGCGGTCCTGCGCCGAGGGGGCCAGCAGGCTGTCCTCGGTCCGCCCCACGGTGGTGTAGGCGGCGTCGTGGGCGAGGTCCTGCCAGGCCGCGCGTTCGGAGCCGCGCAGGTCGGTCACGGCGGACTCGGTGAGACTCCGTCGCGTGTCGACGGCGCCGGTGAACAGCCGCAGCCGCTCGCCGTCGAGGCCACCGGCGAGGCGGGCAGCGGCGAGCAGGGCGTTCTCCTGGGCCAGGGCCTCGCCCGCGCGGGCGAACTCGACCAGCACACGTGCGTCGGAGCCCAGATCCGCGTCCTGGATTCCGCTCAGCGCACCGCCCACCCGGAAGGCCGCCGAGATGGCCGTCGTGTACCGGCGGTAGGTCTCCTCCCAGTCGGTGCGGCGGTCCAGGACGGCGGTTCGCAACGGTCCCAGCCGTTCGGCGCCGGTCACGAACGCGTCGAGCCGCCGTGCCACTCCGGCGGGCAGTTCCTCACCGTCGGGGGCCCGGGGGGGGGCGCGCGGCGGGGGGCGCCCCCCCCCGCCCCGGCGCGGCGTTTCGCGGGCCCCCACCGGCGGGGTGGCGGCCGATGGGGCCGCCCGCCGGCCCCGGGGGGGGGGCCACGGGACCGGGTCCCACACGCTGCCGCCCGACATGCGCCCCACCGAGGCCATGCC
>NZ_JBHXNW010000104.1:4248-26874 GCF_042717365.1 Streptomyces sp. NPDC058534 | reverse complement strand
GTACAGCAACCGCCACTCGGCGCCCTCCGGCAGGGCCCGCAGCATCGGCAGCACCGGCGTGATGCCGATGCCGCCGGCGACGAAGACGTAGGAGGGCGCCCCGACCAGCGGGAAGCGGTTGCGCGGCCCGCGCACCTCCAGCTCCGTGCCCTCCTGCACCTGCGCGTGCACCTCGCGCGAACCGCCCCGCCCGTCCTCGGCCAGCCGCGTGGCGACGGTGTACGACGAGGTGTCCTCGGGGTCGCCGCACAGCGAGTACTGCCGCACCAGACCCGACGGCAGCACCAGGTCCAGATGCGCCCCCGGCTCCCAGCGCGGCAGGTCGTGACCCTCCAGGCGGATCCGGACCACCCCGTCGGCCACCAGCTCCCGCGAGGTGACCAGCAGCGTCAGCGCGCGGGAGCGCGGCCGCCCCGAGACCGGCGGATCCAGGGCGGGCATCGGCCACAGCGGCGAGCCCTTGATGCGGCGCCGCAGCGCGCGGCGGGCGACGAGCGCGGCACCGGCCGCGAGCAGCAGGGTCCTCGGCCCGGGGCTCATGCGGACGCCTCCTGGGACTTCTCGGCGGCCACGGCGGCGGGGGAGGCGGCGAGATAGGCCGCGGCCTGCTCGGTGGAGCCGAACTGGGACGGGTGGTAGTCGCGGCTCAGATAGCCCGGTATCGAGCGCAGTACGGCACCGGTGGCGGGCAGCAGGCCGCTGCGCCCGCGCCGGTGGAAGTCGCCGAAGGTGGCGCGGCCGTCGGTCAGCGTCGGGTCGTTCTCCATGAAGAACCGGGCCCCGCGCTGCCACAGGAACACCAGCGCGGTGAACGCGGTCGCCCAGGTGCGGACCCGCCGCGCGTACCCCCCGTCCAGGTGCTCGAAGAGGTCGAAGGCCACCGACCGGTGCTCGACCTCCTCGGCGCCGTGCCAGCGCAGCAGGTCCAGCATGGTCGGGTCGGCGCCGTGCCGGTCGAGCGCCTCGGCGTTGAGCACCCAGTCGCCGAGGAACGCCGTGTAGTGCTCGATGGCCGCGATCAGCGCCACCCGCTCCATCAGCCACCAGCGGCGCGGCCGGCCCGGCGGCAGGGTGCGGTCGCCGAGCAGCTTCTCGAAGAGCCAGTCGACCTGCGCGGTGTACGGCGTCGGGTCGAGCCCCTGGTCCCGCAGGTGCGGCAGCACCTCGTCGTGGGCCTGGGAGTGCATCGCCTCCTGCCCGATGAACCCGATGACGTCCTCGCGCAGCCGCTCGTCCCGGATGAACGGCAGCACCTGCTTGTAGACGTGCACGAACCAGCGTTCCCCGGCGGGCAGCAGCAGGTGCAGCACGTTGATGGTGTGCGTCGTGAACGGGTCCCCCGGCACCCAGTGCAGCGGGGTGTCCTCCCAGGCGAAGGACACCTTGCGGGCCTTGAGCGGGACATGCGTGTGAGACATGGCGTCAATGTACTGACGGGTAAGGGCTCAGGGAACCCTTGTGCGGCCACTTGTTGACGCGAACGTCAGCAGGCGTTGGTGTGGGTGCCTAGCGCAGCCCGCCGATGGTCCGGCCGCCCTCCAGCGTGCCCTTCAGCTCGGCGCGGGCACCCTGCTCGGCCTTCGCCGTCAGCAGCTTTCCGTCCGCGGAGTCGCTGATGCCGCCCGTCGCCTCGATCGACTCGGTGCCGCGGCTGCCCGCGGCGAGCAGGTACCAGTGCCCACCCGCCGACTTCCAGAGCACGCCGGCCAGTACGTGCGGGTCGCGCTCGCCGCAGGCCGGCACGTCCTGCGCCTTCGCCGCCACCGCCCCCTGCGTGCTGCCCGGCGTGCGGAACTGGGCCAGCACCCGGGCCCCGTCGCCGCGCCAGGTCTCGGCCCGCGTGCACACCCAGGCGCCCGACCCGGTCGAGTCGGGCAGCGGCTGCTTCGCGAACGCCCAGGCGTTCACCGACCGCACCCCCTGCCCGCGCACCGCGCCCAGCGAGCAGGCGTACGGCGCCCAGGTGCGCAGCGCCTTCGTGCCCGAGGTGTCCTTCGCCGAGCCGGGACGGCCGGTGGTGAGGCGGGCCGGGACCAGCTCGCCGAGGTCGGACACCACGCGGGTGTCCGAGCCGTCGGTCAGCTCCAGCACGTTCCAGGACGTGCAGGCGCCCGACTGCTGCCGCACCGGGCTGGCCAGCGGCGCGGTCACACCGTCGGTGAGCGCCAGCTCCCTCGCCCCGGCGTCCGGCCTGCCGAGATCCCGCCCGGCCGCCTTCGTCACCCAGGGCGCCGTCAGATAGCGGACGTTACCGTCGGCCCGGCCCAGGACCACCGCGGTCGCCCCGGCCCGGCCGGCCCCGTCGGTCCGCGCCAGGTCCAGGGCGGCACCGGCCGTGCCGTCCTTCGGCTCGGCGTACCGGACGACGCGCAGACCGTCGTGCAGGATCACCACGCGCGCGTTGTCGACGTCCCCCGCGTACAGCAGCTGCGGCGGCCCGGCCGGACCGCCGGTGGCGGTGCCCGACGTCGCGGACACCCCCACGCTCTCGCCGGGCCGCGCCCAGACGGCCAGGGCGCGGCGCAGCAGCTCCTCGTCACCGGTGCGGTCACCGCGCGCCGGCCACACCGAGAAGTCCGTGCGCGCGGACGTCTCCCACGCGGTGGGGGCGACCTTCGTGAGCCTGCCGGGATCGAGGGCCGCCTGGGCCGCCGGGTTCTGCGCGTACATCGGGGCGGCGGCACCGTCCGGTCCCCAGCCGTCGCCGGGCAGGCCCAGCAGCGTCCCGCACACCACCAGAGCCGCCCCGGCGACCAGCGCGGCCTTCGTGTGTCGGCGCCGGCGCATCAGATCCGTCGGCCGGGCCTGGAGGGAGCAGGGGTCGAACTCGGGGGAGCCGAGCAGCGCGTGCTCGCCCGGCATCGCGTCGGCCTCCCGCAGCGCGCCGTCCACGTCCTCGGCCCCGGCGGCCCGGAGCACCTGACGGACACCGTCCTCGGAGAGCCCTTCCAGGCCCCGCAGCACGTACGCCGCCCGGGCCGGCCCGGAGAGCGCGGACAGCCGCTGGTCCAGGGCGAGTTCGTCGGCGCCGCCGGACCGCGGGAAGAGCCTGAGGCCCCGGACGTGGGGCAGCAGGGGCGGCAGCTGGGCCCGCCTGGGCCAGGCGCGGCGACGCAGCGGAAGGCCCGCCTGCAGTGCCGTGCGGACGACCCGCAGGCGGACCAGGGCGTAGCCGGGGTCGACCTCCTGACCGGTCGACTGGGCCGGGATCACCGGGGTCGTCGTCCGGCTGCGGGGCAGCGCGCGCTGGGTGAGGGCGTGCGCGGTCAGGACACGGCGGCTGCGGCCGAGACCCGGCGGCAGCACCAGATAGGCCAGCCGGGCCAGGCGCGGATAGTGCTCGACGAGCGCCGCCTCGGCCTGCTCGACGTCGACGACCGGGTCGGCCGGAGGGGTTGAGGGCGGTGCGGGGCGCGGGGCGACATCCTGTGGCTGCACGCCCAGCAGAACGAGCCAACGGGGGGATGGTCACCGTACGGCCGTCACCGGGCGGGGGGCCCGGGGGCTACTCCTCCGGCTCCACCAGCAGCCGTGCGTAGTGGGCCATCGACCGCTGGTAGCGCGGGAGATGGGGCGCCAGGGCGCCGAGCACCAGGGACAGGCCCTCCCGGTCGCGGCCCATGCTCGACAGGCACAGCGCCAGCGCGGCCCGCACGGCGTCGTCCAACTCGTCCGAGGGCGCCACCAGTTCCGGCGAGAGCAGCATCACGCCCTCCTCCGGGTACCCGGTGTTGCGCAGGGAACTGGAGAGCTGGATCTTCGCCCGGCGCCCCTTGTAGGCGCTCGCGTCGCCCAGTCCGCGCTCCAGGGCCTCCCGGTACAGGGGCACGGCACGGTCGGAGTGGCCGGTGGAGTCCCAGGCGCAGGCCCTCTCGAACAGGCCGAGCGGACTGTCCGCAGGCAGCTCGTCGGCGAGGGTGTCGATCACCGCCCGGAACTCGGCGGCGTCGTCTTCGGTGTATGCGTCGAACGCCGTCCAAGCGGCACTCACGCGCTCTTCCCAGTCCTGGTCCACGGCGCCACTTTCGCACGGCTGCCACCAGAAGGTCACCCGCATCCCTGAATACTTCGCGCCCCGCGCCCGTACCGATGACCAGAGCCCTTGCCGGGGCTCCGTGCGGCATGTCGCCGGAACGGACCGGAGGAACACATGAGGCTGACCCGACCGATGCTCGCGCCGGCCGCCCTGGCGGCGGCATTGGCGCTGACGGGCTGCGGATCCGGCGGTGACGGCGAGGCCGCCGTGCCGGAGACGGCGACCGGCAGCCTGGAACACCTGGCCGCCGAGGCGAAGTGCGCCCCGAACATGCAGACCGACGCCGACACCATCCGTCAGGCCATCTGCGAGAAGGGCGACGAGAAGTACGTCCTCGCCACCTTCTCCACCGACCGCGGCCAGCGCGAATGGCTCAACACGGCCAAGGACTACGGCGGCTATTACCTGGTCGGCCGCAAGTGGGTCGCCGTCGGCCACGAGGACGTGGTCGCCGGCCTGCGCGGCAAGCTCGGCGGCACCCTGGAGCAGGGCACGCGGCACGGCGGCGGTACCCACTCGGGCGGCGGCGGCGAACACGCCGGGCACAGCGGCTGACCGCCCGGGGACACGGCGAAGAGGGCCGGCGGCGGGAGATCCGCCACCGCCCCTCTTGCCTGCTCACCCGGCTCCCGGTGGGACTACTGGCAGTCCTCACCGCTGTTGACGCAGTCGACCACCTCGTTCATCAGGTTCTCGTCCATGACGTTGATGAAGTCGTTGTGATCGGTGATCGGCTTGTGCAGCTGCTCCGGGAAGCTGTCCACGGCGTACGGATTCTGCACCTGGCCGTTCTCGACGGTCGGGGTGGGGATGTCGTACACCAGGCGGACCTGGAGCTGGGGGATGGCCTGGAAGCCGTTCGGGCAGCTGCCGTCCTGCTGGACGAACGCCATGTGGTCACGGTGGTTGGCGCTGTCGATGTTCTGCCCGTCCCAGCAGCTCTGGAAGTTGGACGTGCGCACCACCTGGCTGCCCTCGGGGCACAGCGGGTACTTGTCGGTGACCTGTCGGTCCTCGAAGCCGGTGCAGCTCCACGAACTGTTGGCGTTCGCGTCGCCGTTGGTGAGGGACTTGGCGTCACCGGTGATGATGCGCAGGAACTGCGGCATCGCGACCACGTCGCCCTGCTGGTTGCCGGCGAACTTCAGCTCCGCCTGGGCCGGCTTCAGGATCCTGCCGATGTTGCCCTCGGCGCCACCGCCCTGGTCGCCCGCGTCGAACTCCTCGGTACCGTCCTGGAGCCGCAGCACCGGCCAGTAGTAGGTGGACTTGTCGCCCTGGTTCTGGCACGAGGTGTCAGCGTTGGCCAGGTCCTCGTCGCTGGAGAAGGCGTCGTTGTCCTGGTTGCCGACGTAGTCGTGCACGTGGTGCGCGCCGTTGTCGACACCCGGGGCGGCGATCAGGTTGTCGCTGTTGAACAGGTTGTTCTCGTTGACGCCGCAGTCCGTGGTGAAGGAGCCGGTGGAACCGCTGTCGCCGTTGGCGGCCAGACCGTTCTGGCTGTCGCGGGTGCCCGGCTGGACGTCGTTGATGTCGATGAAGTCGTCGGCCACCGGACCCGCGGCACCGTTGCCGTTGTCGTCCTGGTTCTGGCCGCCGTCCTGACCGCCGTCCTGGCCCTGGCCGTTGTCCTGGCCCTGACCGTCGTCCTGGCCCTGGCCGCCGTTGTTCTGGTCGTCCTGGCCGTTCCCTTCGTCGCCGTTCCCGTTGCCGTCGTTCGGCTGGTCGACGCCCATGCCCCGGCACTCGGCGAAGCGGTCGAGCCCGCCGGGGGCTTCGCCGCCCACCCGCCGGATGTTGGTCCCGATCCGGTCGAGGGCGGCGGTCCGCTTGGACTGGAGCGGTCCGAGAATGGCGTTCTGGACGTAGCTCGCGTCCCCGGACTGCGCCTGGCGCGTCGACGCGAGGCGGGCGTAGGCCTCGGTGATCTGCTCGTCGAGCCGCGCCAGTTCCTTGTCGACCCCGGCCCGCGCTCCTCTCGGCACGTTGCGCAGTTTCTGGCCGACGTCCGGGCACTGGATCGTGGCGACCTGCGCCCCCGCGGACCTGGTGCGGTTGTCCGACGAGCCCGACTCGTGCGCCGAGGCGTAGAAGTTGGCCCAGACCAGCCCGCCCCCGCCGACCGCCAGGGCCGCCGCCCCGGCTACGACCTTGGTGGCCAGCGGCGAACGGCGTTTTCTTGTGTTGCGTCCCATGAGACTCCTCTGACTTCCTTGCGGGGCATCGAGGGCGCCCGACAGGAGTGAAGCGGCTCCCATGGATACGGAAGCCGCCGCAGGGGTGTTCACCCGTCACGGAGATCGCTGGGTCCCGTGGGACGCGTGAGAGTGGCGAAAGGGTCAGCGTCCGCGGTCCAGATAGGCGAGAACCGCCAGGACACGGCGGTTGTCGTCGTCCGAAACCTCAAGGCTCAACTTGGCGAAGATGTTCGCCGTGTGTTTCGCGATGGCCCGCTCCGTCACGACGAGCCGGCCGGCGATCGCCGCGTTGGTCCGGCCCTGCGCCATCAGCTCCAGCACCTCCCGCTCCCGGGGCGTCAGCCGCTCCAGCGGCCGGTCCTCCGCCGCACGCCGGCTGAGCAGCTGCTGGATGACCTGCGGGTCCATCGCCGTACCGCCCGCCGCCACGCGCCGCACGGCGTCCACGAACTGCTCGGCGTCGAACACCCGGTCCTTGAGCAGGTACCCCACCCCGCCGTTGCCGTCGGCCAGCAGCTCGCGCGCGTACAACTGCTCCACGTGCTGGGACAGCACCAGGACCGGCAGCCCGGGCCGGTCGCGGCGGGCCTGGAGGGCGCACTGCAGCCCCTCGTCGGTGAGCGTGGGCGGCAGCCGTACGTCGACCACCGCGACGTCCGGTTCCAGTTCGGCCAGGGCCCGGGACAGCTCGGGGCCGGTCTCGACGGCCGCGGCGATCTCGAAGTCGTGGGCTTCGAGGAGCCGGACCAGCCCGTCGCGCAGCAGGAACAGGTCTTCGGCCAGGACTACGCGCAAGGGATCTCCATGGTGACCATGGTGGGGCCGCCCGCGGGCGAGCTGACGGCCAGGACGCCGTCGAATGTACCGAGCCGTCGCTCCACCCCGGCCAGCCCCGATCCCGCTCCGATCACCGCACCGCCCTTGCCGTTGTCGGTGACGGTGACGCGCAGCCGTCCCTCGGTGTGGTGGATGTCGATCCAGAGCCGGTCGGCGCCGGAGTGCTTCACCGCGTTGGTGAGGACCTCGCTGACCGCGAAGTAGGCGGCGGCCTCCACCGGCGCCTCGGCGCGGCCGGGCAGGTCCACGTTCACCTCGGACGCGACGGGCAGCCGCAGCGCCAGGGCCCGTACGGCGTCGCCGAGACCCCGTTCGGCGAGCACCGGCGGGTGGATGCCCCGCACGAGTTCACGCAGCTCGGTCAGGGCCTCGGCGGAGGACTCGCGGGCCTGCGCGAGCAGTTCCCGGGCCTTGGCCGGGTCCTTCTCCAGCAGCGTCTCGATGGTGCCGAGGTCCATGCCCATGGCGACCAGCCGGGCCTGCGCCCCGTCGTGCAGGTCCCGCTCGATGCGGCGCAGTTCGGCGGCGGAGGTGTCCACCGCGTCGCGACGGGTCTCGGTCAGTACCCGCACCCGCTCGGCCAGTTCCCCCTGGCCGGAGCCGAGCACCGCGCCGGTGAGCCGGAAGTGGGCGTGCAGCAGGAGCGGGGTGAGCCGGAAGGCGGCGGCCAGGAGCACCGCCCCCAGTGCCGCGGCGTAGAGGGCGGAGGTCTGGTCGGTGACCCGGACGAAGCCGTACCAGTACCCCTCGGGCAGCACCCGCCACAGCCCGGCGGCGATCGCGAGGCCCTCCAGCGGGTAGACCGCCAGCGCGAAGGCCAGCAGCGCGGTGACGAAGCCCGCCGTCATGTCGACCGGCAGCCACCGGACGTCCCGCCAGGTCGCCGGGTCACGGAGCATCCCGAAGGTGCGCGCCCACGGGTTGGCGTCCTCGGGCAGCGGCCGGTACGTCCGCGGGATCCGCACCCCGCCCCACCGGGCGGCGAGCAGCCGGCGCCAGTCCGCGAACGCCCGTACCCCCGTCAGCACCCACGGCGTGGTGACGATGCCGACGCCGATCGGGACGAGGGCGACGGACACCAGCGTCAGGCAGAAGCACAGCACAGCGCCGGGCAGGGCGACCAGGGCCACCGCGAGTCCCCGCACGGCCGACAGGGCCACGCCCCGGGTGCGTGCCGTGCGGTTCCCGCTCTTCGTCTCGATGCTCATGCCGTCAGTCTTCCGGAGGCGGCGGCGCCGGTCACTGGGCCGGGCACCCCGGTCAGAGGGTGGTGCCAGGTACACCTCCGCCGGGCCCGTCCGCCGCGGCGAGGATCTTCGCCTCCGTCTCCGGGTCCAGACCGACCGGCGGGCGGTCGGGGCGATGGGGGGCCGTGCCGCCGATGTCGCGCAGCCAGGCCCAGGTGTCGGCGACGGTGTCCTCGGCCGGCCGGCAGCGCAGGCCCGTCGCCAGGGCCCGGGAGACGTCCGCGCTCTGCACGGCGTCGTGCAGCTCGGTGCCCGGCGGCGTCCACACCGGCAGCCGGCTCCAGGGCTCGACACCGGCGGCGAGCAGGGTGCCGGGGTCGGTCCAGCGCAGCTCCGCCGCGCCGCCCGTGATCCGCACGCAGGCTTCGAGCAGGGCGCCCATGGTGGTGTGCCCCGGCGGGGAGACCAGGTTGTACGGTCCGCTCAGCTCCCGCTCGACCGCGCCGAGCACCCAGTCGGCGAGGTCACGGACGTCGACGTACTGGAGGGGCAGGTCGTGCGGGCCGGGCGCGAGGACCGGGCCGCCGCGCGCGACACGGTCCAGCCACCAGGGGAGGCGGCCGATGTTCTCGTACGGGCCGAGGATCAGCCCGGCCCTGACGAGTACCAAGCGGTCCGCGCCGAAGGCGTCCGACACGGCCAGTTCGGCGCCGCGCTTGTCCCGGGCGTAGTCGAGCTGCACGGCTTCCGCCGAGGCGCCCTCGACCAGCGGCGCCTCCTCGTCGTACCCGGCGGGCGGGGCCCAGGCGTACACCGAGCAGCTCGACACGTACACGTACCGGCCGACGCGCTCCCGCAGCAGCCGCGCCGTGTCCCGTACCGCGTGGGGCGCCGCCGACCAGGTGTCGACGACGGCGTCCCAGGAGCCGTCGGCCAGGGCGGAGAGCCCGTCGGGCGCGGTGCGGTCACCGTGCAGTGCCCGCACCCCGGGCGGCGGCGCGTGCCGCCCGCGGTGGAAGACGGTCACCTCCCAGCCGCGCCCGAGCGCCTCCTCCACCACGGCCCGCCCCACGAACTCCGTACCGCCCAGCACCAGTAGCCTCATGCGCCCACGGTGCCCGGCCCGCCGCCCGGAGGGAACGGTCCTCTGCCGACAGCAGACGCTCAGCGTCCCGTGGGCGGCGTGTACTTGTAGCCGACGCGCCGCACGGTCTGGATGGTCTGCCGGTGCGCCGCGCCGAGCTTGCGCCGCAGCCGGGCCACGTGCACGTCGACGGTGCGGCCGTCGCCCACGTGTCCGTAGCCCCAGACCGTGGTGACCAGCTGGTCGCGGGTGTGCACCCGGTGCGGATGCGTCACGAGGTGGGCGAGCAGCTCGAACTCCAGGTACGTCAGGTCGAGTTCCTGTCCGTCCACGGCCGCGGTGCGCCGCGCGGCGTCGATCCGGACGAGCGCGTCGCCGTCCTCCGCGTCCGGCCGGGACGGCACACCCGTCGGGCCGGCGTCGCGCGGGAACGGCGGCTGCTGGTCGGCCGGGACGAGCACCAGGTAGCCGACCATCGGCGGGCGGCCCGGCAGCGACGGCAGGGCGTGCGGGGGTGCGGGCAGCCAGGTGGCGCCCGGCGGCAGCAGGTCCGCGACGTCCACCACTTCGGCCCGGTCGACGGCGCGCAGCCGGTGCCGTGGGCCGCCGGAGCCGGGCAGGCCGATGGTGGGGCCGCCGGCGTGGGTGGGGGAGTCGACGGGGACGGTGGACAGGGAACGGGTGGTCGCCATGAGACGTCAGCTCTTTCGCGCGAGAAGTTCGTCGGAAGGGGCGACGGGCGCGAGTTCATGGTCGGGCGCGTCGCGGGACGTACGTCGTGCGCGCCGGCCGAAGGCCTGGGGTGTAGGGCTTTCTAGCGGGCCGGCGCGGTCATCGCGCGGCAACACACCCGGTCGAAGTCGTCGTGCTGACGGGAAGGCCAGAAGGGCTCGAGGTCATGGCGACCCGTCGCTGCGTACTTCCGGAAGCCGACCATGGGCCCATTGAAGCAGACGGCGGCGTCGGACAGGAGACTCCTCTCACTGCGTGGACGCGGACTGGCGTGAAGTACTCCCCGGCCGGATCATCCCTCCAGTCGACTGCGCCAGTTCAGCGGGGTGACGGTGATGGCCCGGCCCGGATCGCCGTCCCACTCCGTGGACAGCCCGGACCCGGCGAACGCGGCCACGACCTCCCGCCCCGAACGGACTTGGGCTGACAACGCGAAGGGGCGTCCACCGTCGCGGTGGACGCCCCTCGGGAGCGGGTGGGGCCGGGATCAGACCTGGCCGGCCTTCTCCAGCGCCGCGCAGCAGGTGTCGACGAGCAGGCGGGTCACCACGTACGGGTCGACGTTGGCGTTGGGACGGCGGTCCTCGATGTAGCCCTTGCCGTCCTTCTCTACCTGCCACGGGATGCGCACCGAGGCACCGCGGTCGGAGACGCCGTAGGAGTACTCGTTCCACGGGGCGGTCTCGTGCAGGCCGGTCAGGCGGTCGTCGATGCCGGCGCCGTAGTGCTTGACGTGGTCCATCGGCTTGGAGCCCTCGCCGAGCGACTCGGCGGCGGTGATGATCGCGTCGTAGCCTTCGCGCATCGCCCTGGTGGAGAAGTTGGTGTGCGCGCCCGCGCCGTTCCAGTCGCCCTTGACCGGCTTGGGGTCGAGGGTGGCGGAGACCTCGAAGTCCTCGGCGGTGCGGTAGAGCAGCCAGCGGGCCACCCACAGCTGGTCGGAGACCTCCAGCGGCGCCAGCGGGCCGACCTGGAACTCCCACTGGCCGGGCATGACCTCGGCGTTGATGCCGGAGATGCCGAGACCGGCCTTCAGGCAGTTCTCCAGGTGCGCCTCGACGACGTCACGGCCGAAGATCTCGTCCGAGCCCACACCGCAGTAGTAGCCGCCCTGCGCGGCCGGGAAGCCGCCCTCGGGGAAGCCGAGCGGGCGGGCGCCCTTGAAGAAGGTGTACTCCTGCTCGATGCCGAAGATCGGCTCCTGGGCCGCGAACCGCTCGGACAGCTCGGCCAGCGCGGCGCGCGTGTTGGACGGGTGCGGCGTCATGTCCGTGTCCAGGACCTCGCACAGCACCAGGACGTCGTCGCCGCCGCGGAGCGGGTCGGGGCAGGAGAAGACCGGCTTGAGCACGCAGTCCGAGGAACTGCCCTCGGCCTGGTTGGTGGAGGAGCCGTCGAAGCCCCAGATCGGCAGGGCGTCGAGACCGGCGGGGGCACCCGTGATGATCTTCGTCTTGGAACGGAGCTTGGCCGTCGGCTCGGTGCCGTCGATCCAGATGTACTCAGCCTTGAAGGTCACGGGGCCACATCCTTCGGGGTGGGTCTACGGGCGCACTTGCGGGTGCTGCGGCGCTGCGGCACTGGGGCGCCGCCTCTACTGCGGAGCAGCGTGTCAACAGGCGATTTCCCGACCGTTGCCCATGTGTGAACCCCGTGTTACCTGGGGTCGGTGTGGTCCGTCTCTCACGGTGCGCGCCCGTCCTCGGCCGCCGCCTCGCGCACGCCGGCCAGGAAGGACCGGATCGCCGCCGTCTCCCGCTCGTCGTATCCGCGCAGCAGTTCCACCGCGCGCCCGATCAGCGGGCCGAAGTGGGCCCGGCCGAGGGCGACGGCCCGTTCGTCGACCTCGACGGTGACCCGGCGCCGGTCGCGTCCGTCGCGCACCCGTCGCACGTGGCCGGCCTTCTCCAGCCGGTCCACCAGGGCCGTCGTCCCCGCCGAGTTCAGCCCGAGCGCGGCGCCGAGGCGTCCGGCGGTCATCTCCTCGCCCGCCCGCGAGGCGTCCATCAGCGCGATGAGGGCGCGGACGTCGGTGGGGTGCATGCCGTTGCGCTGCGCGAACCGCGTGCTGTGCGCGCCCAGTTCGACCGCGACCGCGCGCAGCAGGTGGACGGTCTCCATCTCCGGTCCCTCATCGGGCATCGGTCTTCCTCTCCGGTTCCCCGGCTCTCCGGCTCTCCGGGCTATTATCTCGTCCGACGTGTATCTCGCTCGGCGAGATAGTATCGGAAACCTCGGAGAGTCTCGGAAGAGTCAGGGGGCACCGCTCATGAGCGCGCGCGGTTCGTACGACGCCGGCCGTTTCCACGACGCCTACGACAAGGTCATGGCCAAGTGGCCGCCCGGGCGCGAGTCGGTGACCGTACCGACGCCCTTCGGCGAGACGTACGTCAATGTGACCGGCCCGGCCGACGGCCCGCCGCTCGTCCTGCTGCCGGGCGGCGGCGAGGCGACCTCCGCCTCCTGGTACGCCCAGGCGACCGAGCTGTCCCGCACCCACCGGGTCCACGCCGTCGACCTGATCGGCGCCCCCGGCCGCAGCACGCCGGCCGGCGACCGCCACCCCCGCACGGTCGCCGACCTGACCGGCTGGCTGGACGCCCTCCTCGACGGCATCGGCATCCAGGCGGCCGCCCTCGGCGGGCACTCCTACGGCGCCTGGATCGCCCTGTCCTATGCCTTGCACGCACCCGACCGGGTACGCCGCCTGTTCCTCCTGGACCCGACCCAGTGCTTCGCCGGGTTCAAGGCGGCCTACCTGCTGCGCGCGGCGCCGGTGCTGCTGCGGCCGACTCCGCGCCGGACGCGCGCCTTCCTGGACTGGGAGACCGGTGCGACCCCGCTCGACCCCGACTGGCTCGCCCTCCAGGAGGCGGCCGTCGGCTTCCCCGCCCGCCGTCCGGTGACCGGACCGCGTCCGGCGCCCGACGCACTGCGCGGCCTGGACGTGCCGGTCCTGCTGCTCCTGGCCGGGAACAGCAGGACCCAAGACCCCGCCGAGGTGGCGGCCCGGGCGCGGGAGCTGCTGCCGCGCGTGGAGGTGGCCGTCCTGCCGGACGTGTCCCACCACGCGCTGCCGCAGGCCGCGCCGCCCGGACTGGACCGCCGCCTCAGCGACTTCCTCGCCGGGCCGGGTGACTGAGCCTCACCCGACCTTCTCGATCAGCGCCCGCCGGATCACGAACTTGCCCTCCTCCCGGACCTGTTCGAACGCGGCGTTGTTCAGCAGCGCGCAGCTGCCCGAGACCGAGTTCACCTCCACCGTCGTGGACTTGTTGTTGTCGAGGTTGGTCACCTTGAGCTGGGTGCCCACGGGGAACTGGTTGCTGGAGGCGGCGGGCGCGCCGCCCTCGCCGGAGAGGGTGACGGTGGAGCCGTTGCACACCTGCTCACCCGCCTGCGCGCCACCGCCCGCCTGGTCCCCGGCCTGCTCCTCCCCGGCCTGCTGGCCGGCGCCCTGCCCGGCTTCCTCGCCCGCCCCTCGCCTGCGTCCTGGCCGGCTTCCTGCCCGGCCTGCGGGGGCTGCGTCGCCTGGGAGTCCTGAGCCGACTCCCCGGCCGTGCATCCCGAGGCCTCCTGCTTGCGCTCGATCTCCGCGATGACGGCCTCGCGGTTGGCGATCCGGGCCTCCGACTGCGCGTCGGGATTGGCCCGCTGGCCGTCGATGAACCGCTGGTTGTTGCCGAGCGCGGTGGCCAGACCCTGGCAGACGGTCGAGTCCTGCGCGGCCTTGGTCTGCGCGTTCTGGTCGGTCTGCGCGGCGTTCGACGCGTTCGCCATCATGAAGGCCCCGCCGCCCGCCACCGCCGCGGCGCTGACCAGCAGCGCGATCTTCTTCTTCGTGCCGAGAGTTCTCCTGCGCGACATGCGCGCCTCCTGAAGGGATAGGGGAGCGTACGCCGCTATGTACGAGATACCGAACGCGGTTACTCAGCAGTCACGCCGATTCGCACACGTAACCTGCGTCACAGGCCGCCCTGTTCGTGCGCCAGCGCGTCGCGCACCGCCTCGTCGGTGCGGCCCACCACGGCGGTTCCGTCGGTCGCCGTGATGATCGGGCGCTGGATCAGCTTGGGGTGCCCGGCGAGCGCGGTGATCCAGCGGTCGCGTGACGCCTCGTCACGGGGCCAGTCCTTGAGGCCCAGTTCCTTGGCGGCGGCCTCCTGGGTGCGGGTGATGTCCCAGGGTTCGAGGCCGAGGCGGACGAGCACCTGACGGATCTCGTCCTCGGTCGGTACGTCCTCCAGGTAGCGGCGGACGGTGTAGTCGGCGCCCTCCGCGTCGAGCAGGCTGATCGCGCTGCGGCACTTCGAACAGGCCGGATTGATCCAGATCTCCATGCCCGACACCGTAGCCCGAGGGCTTCCGAAACCCGTTCTCCCCGTCCGTCACACCAACCCCGAAAGCCCTTGTGGCCAGGGGCTTTTGTCAGTGGGGGGCGGTAAAATTGAAGCAGTGTTCGAGGGTGTCGCCGGGTGGTCCGGACGGCGCCCTGACCGCGACAGGAGGATGCCCGTGCCCGCTGCCGCACTGAAGTCGAAGCCGTTGCCCACCCAGTCCACCGCCAAGCGGCCCGTCCAGCTCGACCTGCCGTACGCACCCGTGGAGAAGCGTCCGCTGCCGGCCGGCCGCCCCCGCGAGTGGTACGTCACGCACAACCGCCGGCTCAAGGCGATGCGGCTCGCCATCGCCCTGCTCGACTCCGGCGTCTACCTGCCGAACCAGGCGCGCAACGAGAGGATACGGAGCGCTGCGCGGACGATCGGTGTTCACCCGCCGTCGGACACCACGTGCCACATGGTGCGGGCGTTGATGCGGTACTCGCGGTGAGCGGGCGCCGGGCGCCGTTCGTCTGTGCGGTGCCCGGCGTTGTCGTCTCTGGGGGGCTGCCGCCCCCCAGCCCCCCCGCTTTCGGCCTGAACGACCTCGTCCTCAAACGCCGGACGGGCTGAGAGTGCCCGGCACTGAAGAGTACGCCCTACGCCGACAGCTCCCGCTCCAGCGGCGTCCGGAAGCGCGGTGTGATCCGGGTCGTGCCCACCCACGACCCCAGCCGCTCCGCCTCCGCCCCGATCGCGGACTCCGCCTCCCGGCCGACGCCCGTGCCGTCGAGCACCCGCCAGACGATCTCGCCGTCGGGCCGCTGGGCCCAGCCGCCGATGACGCGGCCGTTCCACCACACCGTCGGCCCCACGTTCCCGCTTCTGTCGAACAGCGCAGGCCGCAGCTCGGGGGCGAGGTACCAGTCCCGTTCCCGCCAGCCCATCGCCGTCGGGTCGAGGCCGGGCAGCAGCGCCGCCCACGGCTCGGCCGGGCCGGCCAGCGGGCCGGCGTCACCGGCGGCGACGTACCCCGTGCCCTCGTCCAGCGACACCGCCTCCGCGCCGATCGCGGCCAGCGCCCGGCGCACCTCCGTCACCCGCCACCCCGTCCACCACTTGAGGTCGTCCTCGGTCGCCGGCCCGCACGCCCCCAGCCACCGGCGCAACAGCTCCGCCTGCGCCTCGCCCGGATCCAGCTCGGGATGCTCGGGTGCCGGCGCCCAGCGGAACTGGCTGGACGTCCAAGACCCCAGCGGCCGGCCCCGGACGACCTTGCCCTCCACGCCCAGCACTCTCAGCAAGCGGGTGGAGACGGTGTGCACGCCCTCGTAGCTCTTCCCGGCCGCGTACACGAACTGCTCCTTGAGGCGCGGCTCGTCCCGGGCCAGCTCGGCCGCCGTGGCCTGGCCGCGCCGGGCCAGCGTGGACAGGGCCGACTCCTCGACCTCCGTCAGCCAGGCCGCGTCCGGCGCCCCGGCCACCGCCATGTCCTTGAGCAGCGCGGCCCGCTCCCGGGCGGCGACGGTGCGGCCGGTCGAGGCGTGCACGACCGCGGTCAGCTCCGTCGGGAACACGAACACGGTGTGCCGCATGCCGTGCATCCGGACCAGCGTCCCGTCCTCGTACAGCGCCCGTTCCGTCCCGCCCACGGTCTTCGCCGCGTCCGCCAGCCGTGCGCCCACGGCCAGGTGCACGGTGGCGGGGTCCGTGCCGTGCAGCGCGACCAGTGCGCCGGCGACCTCCTCAGGGCTCCCCGCGCGTGCCGCCGCGGTCAGCCGCTGCCGCAGGGCCAGCCGCTCCCGCCGCTCCGCCGCCCCGATGTGCCGCCGCCCGTCGTCGCCCATGCCCGGCCCTCCGCCCGTCCGTGAAGAAGCGTCCTCGTACGGCCATCCTGCCCGGCCCCACTGACAGCGGCCCGCCCGCGAGACTCACAGCCCGGCACGCCGCACACCGGGAAGGCGCGTCAGACAGGCCCTAGGTGTATTGACTCGCAGGGTTGTTCACGCGGCTGATCGGTGGGTGGCCGCCGAGTGCGGTGTGGCAGCGGTGGTGGTTGTAGGTGTGCAGGAAGTCTGTCAGGGCTGCTGTTCGTTCGGTGTTGCTGGTGTAGGGCCGCAGGTAGGCCCACTCGTCGAGCAGGGTGCGGTTGAAGCGTTCGACCTTGCCGTTGGTCTGCGGGCGGTAGGCGCGGGTGAGCTTGCGGCTCGCGCCGAGGTCGGTCAGGGCGTCGCGCCAGGCGAAGCTCTTGCGGTAGGGCCAGGCGTTGTCGGTCAGGACGCGCTCGATGCGGTCGATGCCGTGGGCGGTGAAGAAGGCTGCGGCCCGGCGGAGGAAGGCGGCGCAGGTGGCGGCCTTCTCGTCGTCGTGGATTTCGCTGTAGGCGAGGCGGGTGTGGTCGTCGACGGCGGAGTGGATGTAGTCGAAGCCCATGTTGCTGCGGGTGGCGCGGCCGGCTTGGCGGCCCAGGACCTTGTGGCCGCCGCCGTCGGGGATCCGGCCGAGTTTCTTGACGTCGACGTGGACCAGTTCGCCGGGCCGGTCGCGTTCATAGCGACGGATGACCTGCCCGGTGGGCCGGTCCAGGAAGGCCAGACGGTGCAGGCCGTGGCGGGTCAGGATCCGGTGCACTGTGGAGGCGGGCAGGCCCAGGATCGGGCCGATGCGGGCGGGCCCGAGCTTGCGGTCCCGGCGGAGGCTGCATACCTGGGCCTCGGTCGCCGCCGGTGTGCGGTGCGGTGTCGTCAGGGGCCGGCTCGAGCGGTCGTGCAGCCCGTGTTCGCCTTCCGCCCGCCAGCGGCGGACCCACTTGTGGGCCGTGACGCGTGAGATGCCCATCTCGGCTGCGACGTGCGCGATGGGGCGGCCGGTGCGGACACGCTCGATGAGCAGCCGCCTGCCGTGAACGGTCAGCCGGGCATTACGGTGGGACACGAAGACCTCCGTGCGGTGCGTTCCTAGACAGCTCCACCACACCGGAGGTCTTCGCCATGATCAAGCCCGCTCGGCGTTAACAACGCTCATGATCAATACACCTAGGGCACCCGGAAGTTGATGTACCCCAGCAGGACGATCACTGCGGCCACGCAGCCGAGCACCACCACGGTGGACACCCACGACGACCGGCGCCGCGAGCCCACGTGGTCGGAGTCGCCGCGGAAGGGGACCGGTCCGGGAGGGTTCTCCTTCCAGCGCGCGGCGAGCATCCGGGCGCGCGCGGAGGGCTCCTTGTGCTCGGCACCGTCCGCCCACTTGATGTCGAACTCGCGTTCCTCGTCCCGATCGGACATGTCCGGTCCCTCTCCCCGTCCCCTGAAACTCGAACAATCGTGTTAGTAAACATGATCCCGGGCCCGACTCCCCCTGTGAAGCTTTTCCGCCAACGACGACACCCCCGCCCCTGACGAGCAGAGGACGGGGGCGCCGGACGAACCCGGGGCGAAGCGGGCGTCGATCACACGTCGAAGTACAGCTCGATATACCTTCTGACCTGCATAGATGCCCTTCTGGTAGGCGGGTCGGTGCACCATCGGGACACATGGCTGGGAAAGGAAGGCGCTGCCTGGGCCTGCCGATCGTCCAGGGGCGCCTGTAACCGGGCTATGCCTTGTCCGAAGGCGGCGGCTCGCCAGTCGCGTCAGCCAGCAGACGATCCCCATCCGCCGGGAGATCTCTGAGTGCCCTACCAGGCGGCCTTGGCGCACGGTGAGTCGCTGTCGGGGACGACCCTGATGCGGGCGTCCTCCAGACGGATGCTTGTCTCTTGGTTGGCGGCGGGATCCCAGAACTCGACCCGGTCACCGGATTGCCCAAAGATCACTACTGGACTGCCGTGGGGAGGCGGGGTCCCGTAGTACGGCGCTTCGCGGGAGGCTGGCTCCACGCACGCGTACTCGGCGCTGACACCGAAGTACTCCGGGATGTTGTGGCCGGCTGCGGCGAGCGCGCGGTTCTCCGCGCCGCTGCTCGCCGCCGTGTGGAGGATGAGCAGGCTGAACGCTGTTCCCATGCCGATGCCCAAAGTCATCGCGGGCGCCCAGGACAGCCATGGTCCCCGCACTCGCAGGGAGGGGGCGAGGAAGCGCATCCACCCCAGGTACGCCACTGGCAGCAGCGCGGCCGCGACGAACACGCACAGCATCCAGAGCCCCGCCTGAATATTGCCCAGCCCGTCACTCCCCAGCGTGGGGCGCACCCCGAACGGCGACAGGTAAGCCCGCTGGACGAGTGTCCCGAGCCATGGCACCAAGGGGACTGCGAGGGGCACGGCCAGCGGGACGAGCCACGGAAGCGCGCGATGCGTGGGGGTGCTCCGCACCGCCAGAAGTGTTCCGCCCAGCAGATAGCTTCCGGCGAGGATCAAGAGTGGACCGCCAACTCGTGGGCTGTCCGCGCCAATTGCGGGCCAGAGACCGGCGCCGAGCAAGCAGATCGCTGTCGTGGTGAAGATGAGCGTCAGGAAAGCCAGGATGTGCTGGCCCCGGGACACCGAGGGGCTGCTGACCTCGTGGACTTCTGGGTCCAGCTGCCGCAATGCCAGGGAGTGGTGCGACAACTCTGCCCGAGCGGTGCGTCGGGTAAGGGCCAGGCGGCGCGGCCGGGGCTCGTCGAGCCCGGTCGGGACGCGGACCAGCCGGACAGTGCCCGCATGCAGATCGTGCTCGCCGGTCCGGACGGCGAGGTGGAGCGCGTGGCGGATCCGTCGACTCACCGGTTTCCGCCTGCCCCGCAGGTGCCACTCGATCTGTGGTCGCTGGACGCGCTCCACGAGGGTGGCATCGCGGCAGTGCAGGGAGAGCTCGGCGTTCTGCGCCAGCGTGTCCAAGGTTGCGACCGCCTGTTCGACTGCTGTTTCGCGAACCCCGCGGATCCGGATCTCGATCACGCGCAGCGTCCAGTTTGCGTCTGTGGTCACCGTGGTTTCCCCGGCCAGCGGCTCGCGTATGGGCCAGCCCATCGTGTCGCACACTTGCTGGAGCAGGTCCAGTTCCTCAGGGCGGTCCAGGACCTCGGCAACGACGTGGACACGGCGGTTGAAGGGCAGCCCGGCTGGGGCCGCAGGGACCGGGTCGGGCTGGGGGGCGGAACTCTGCCGGGCGGGGCCCGATGCGGTATATGACGTGCTCATGGGTGGATTGTGCCGTCACAACCTGGTGCACTTTCCTTGGTGAGACGCTGCATTCACTCTCTGAGCTGGGAATTCACAGAACTCCGGACAGAGCGGAGGGCGGCCACACCGGTTCGTCCAGGGGAAGCAGGGCGGATGACGTTCAGAGCCTGCGAGCGCGGTTCAGCAGGGTGCTGGGCCAGTGGCCCATCGTCCGGCACGGCCGGGAGGGTGATCCGGCGGCAGGGGCTGGAGGCGATCACCTTGTCGTCAACAGCCGCCGTCATGACACACACGAGGACGTCGTAGACGTTCCGCACGCTGCCGGGGCCGAGCCGGTCGGAGAGGGCCGCGCGCAGGCGGAGGACCCGCGCGACCACACCCACATCTCAGTCCCCCCAGCCGGTAGGTGAACGGCCCATCGAGCGCGGGCGTCTCCGGTAGCCGGGCCGGACCTCAGCGACGACACACGAGGATGCCGCCCCGGCACGTGACATCGAACGCTCCGTTCTGGGCGATGTCATCGGTGAGCATCGTGCGGGCCCGGTCGAGCGTGGCCTCGAAGGGCACGTCGTGCTGGTCCGCCCAGGCTCGGTAGGAGGCCATGTGAGCGATGACGGGCTCGGGATCGCGGACGGTGATGGTGCCGGGCAACTCGGTGGTCTCCACCCGGCTGAACTCCTCACCGAGGAAGGCCGGGGCCTTTTCCAGGGAGAAGCGGGCGCTGAGCGAGATCCGTTTGGGGCCGCGTCCGATGCCGAGGACGTCGCCTGCGGCCCGCTGCCACAGGTCGTCGAGTTCGGCCTTGTCCTGGTCGCTGTTGGTGGAGGCGATCACCAGCCCGTCGCGGGTAACGACCCGGGCCAGTTCCTTGACCGCCTGTCCGATGTCGGGGACGTGGTACAGCATGTGCAGCGCCAGGGCAGCGTCCACGCTCCCCGTAGCCAGCGGTAGGCGGGTGGCATCCGCAACAGCGACTGGGCCGGTGACCCCGGCGAGAATTCCGGGGGCGACGTCCATGCCGAGTAGGTCCAGGTCAGGCCGGTCCTGGCGGAGCCGCTGAATGAACTTACCGTTGCCACAGCCGACATCGACCACGCGCCCGCGTACGTTGCTCAGCTGCCCGACGACGATGCCGGGCAGGTCGTAGCGAGGCGTCTGCCACTGATAGAGCGACTGGCGGGCGGCCAGATCCCGATCGCTGCTGTAGGCGCTTTCGGCCAAGCGACCCCGGTCGGTGACCGCGGCGTCGTGGGCGGCGGACAGGTCGGTCACGTCGGCAACTCCGGAGGGTGGGCGGCGGGCAAGGAGGCACGGACGGCCGTGTGCTGGAGTCGTTCACGCAGGTTTGCGGCTTGCGCGGCTCCACCGTACTGCGGCTCTTCCAGCTCCCGTCCTAGAACGATGAGTCGGCGCACGATGCTGGCTGACATGCGTTCCGGCGAGGCGATGAGGACGAAGCCGAGCACCTCCTCGGCACCGTCCAGATCGCCCAGGAGCAGATGCCCATGGGTGAGGTCGAGGTGCGAGGCAAAGAGGTCTCCCACGGATTGGTCATCATCCTCCGCGTTGCGATAAAGCCGGATCGCCGCCTCCGCGCTGACGAGGGCCTTTCGAACGCGCTCCGGCCCGCCGACGGCCAGAAGGGCCGTCCCGGCATACGCGAACTGCTTGGCAACAGGGAAGTCGAAGACTCCCGGCGCCTCATCTCGACCCGCGAACGCCTCACGAGACCGTTCGGCGTCCGACAGGGCAGCGAGCGCACCTGCCGAGTCTCCGAGTATTGCCAACGCCCGCCCCTCCAGACTCGCCAACCGTGCGCCGATGCTGCCGCTCGCCTGGTGTCGGCGGCCGGCCTGTGCCAGCTGGGCCGCTTGCGCGTACCGCCCTGTCCAGTACGCGATCAACGACTCCACGGCCCGGACCCAGGCCAGCATTCCTTCGTGCCCGGCCGCCTCAGCACAGGCACGTGCGGTACGGGCGTGAGTGGCGGCGGAGTCGTAGTCACCGAGGTCGAGGCAGACGTGCGCGGACAGGCCGCAGAGGCGAGAGGCAGAGAGGTAGAGATCGCTGGTCTGCCGGGGGTGCTGACGCCCGCGCAGCAGCTCGAACACCCCGTCCCTCAACCGCTTGATCTCGACGTACTGCTCCATCAACGGGTGGCTGACGTACGTACGAGCGAGTCGGCCCACGTCCGCCTCCAACTGCTCCACGACGAACTCGTCGGCGTTGCGCTGCGCGATGAAGCGGGCGAAGTCGGCCGAACGCACCGCGTCCTCCGACAGCCGATCACCGCAGGCAAGAGAAGTCTCGGGCACCGGCGCTGGTGGCGCGATCTCGCCCACGCCAGCTCCATCCTTCGTCCCCTTGCTGATGGCCACTGCCTCGTCGAGCAGGACGACATCGACGCCGAAGACCTGCGCCAGGTATCTCCGGGCATAGGGAATGGGGATCCGCGCCTCGCGCTCGTAGCGTCCTATCTCCTTGCCGGTCTTCGCAGAGCGCCCCTCCAGGGTGTTGTACTCGTCAGCGACCCTTTGCTGGCTCCAGCCGCGCGCGGTGCGCAGCCGGACGAGCAAGGCGCCGATCCCGGTGTCACCCATGCCGTCCCCCAGGAACACGTGACCTCTGGCCCCCATAGTGGCCCCCGTCTTGGCCCCCACGCTGGCTCCCGACCCAAATGAGTCGAGGCGATTTGCTGTTGTCCATGGCAAGCAGATCCACCAACAAGGCGAACAACGCCGCTCAGGACCTCCTTCCGGTCACCGGGCGGCACCGCACCGTGCTCTTCCCCCGCCGCCGAACCACGCCGCGCACCGCTCGCAACTTCGTCGTCGCCACGCTGACCGAGTGGGGCGAGACGAGCCGCCTGGACGACATGCGGCTGTGTACCTCGGAGCTCGTCAGCAACGCAGTGCTGCACGGGGCGCCCATGGGCCGCCTCATCCTCGTGCGTGTCGAGTCACTGAATGACCGCCTGCGCATCGAGGTGCACGACGGCGGCGACAGCACCGTGACACAGCGGGTTCCCGATGAGTCCCCCGTGCCCGCGCGCGCGGCGAGGTACTGAGGCCGCCACGCCGCCACCCGCGGGGGGGGAGGTGGAGATCTCGCCGCGGGCAGAGG